>CANGMH010000167.1 GCA_947454005.1 Verrucomicrobiota bacterium | reverse complement strand
GGTCTGCCATTGCTCCGGTTTCACGCCGTTGCCGCCCACACCGGGCCCCGTGTAGGTGCCGAGCCGGTCCACCACCTTGCCGGCCTTGTCGAGGATGGTGACCCGTCCTTTCAACTCGCCGATGGCGGCGTAGTCGCCGTGGATGGCGACGGCCGCGGGCAGGAGAAGATCGGTGGCGACGACGCCCAAGAACTCGCCGGTGAGCGACATATGGACGACGCGCATGTTCGCCCGGTCGCAAGCGATGATCCGCGCCGGCGTGAACCGCGTGTCGATGGCGATCTTGTGGAGCGTCTGGAAATTGTACGGGGCCTTCTTGCCGCCGAAGGAGGCCAGATATTTGCCGCTGTGGTCGAAGCGGTGCACGTAGTCGCTCGCGTATCCGTCGGTGACGTACATGTCCCCGTTGGGCGCGACGTCCATCGCGGTCAACGCGACCGAGCTCTTCCCTTCCTTGTTGTGGTTCTTGAACTCGTCCGGGATCGACGAGGCGGGGATCATCATCACGACCTTCCCGTCCAACCCGATCTTCACGATGCTCTGGGCACCCAGGCGCGGACCGTAGATGAATTCTCCGTCGTGCTGTTTGCGGATGACGAACCCGTGGAAGTCGCTGGGGGCGTCGGGCACGTTGCGGACGAACCGGCCGTCCGCGGCATAGACCTGCACCCCGGCCTTCGGGTCCTGGACGCTGACGTAGACCTCGCCCTTCGAGCTGACGGCGATGTCGCCGTGCATGTCGCCGATCTTGGGGCGGCCCGCGGGCAGCTTCAGCCAATCGGTCGCCACCTTGAAGTCCGAGGCGGCAGCTTGGACGAGGACGATGGCTCCGGTGAATAGGACGAGGAGAGGATTGTTCATGGCAATCGGTCGGGCGGACGTGGACAGGGGGTACGGGTCCGACCGTTTCGAGCGAGCGGCCCGGTGTCAAGCATCGGCCTGAAGAAGGGTGTGGTCCGAAGCGGCGGGCCCCTGTCGGCAAACGTCTCTTCGGCCGCCCCAGGACTTGTCGTCTGGTTGAAGCGGAGGGTTGATACCCGCGCTATGCACCCCGACGAGGAATGGTTGATCGTGGACACCGAGACGTCCGGCAGGAACCGGCCGATCCACGCCGTGGAGATCGCCGCGCAGAGGATGCTCGGATGGGAGAGGTCCGGTCCGGTCTTCGGGGTGCTTCTGGACCACGATGTGCCCATCGAACCGGATGCCGAAAGGATCCATGGATACTCGCGCCGGCACCTGAGGCAGCACGGGCGGGATCCCGAGGAGGCGCATCATGAGTTCAGGGCTTATGCGGGGGAACGACCCGTGGTCAGCTACAACCTGGGTTTCGACTGGGACCAGGTGTTGGTCCCGGAATACCAGCGGCTCGGGGTCCGGCAGTCCGGGACGAAAGGGTTCTGTGCGCTCTGCCTTTGCCGGCGCGTGGTGACGGAGACCGACAACTATCGGCTGGAGACCTTGAAAGAGCATTTCAGGCTTTCATCGAAGCGGTCGCATCGCGCCGTCCACGATGTGGAATCGGTGGTCGTGTTGTTCGAGTCGCTGATCCGAAAGCGGCTTGAATCGGCGGGCATCGTGGGTCTCAAAGCGGTGTCCGGCTTCAGCCGCCGGAGCCCGGTCGCCAAGTGCCGGGATCAGCTGCGACGCGTTTGATGGGAGAACCAATCCGGGCGGCCTCTTGGAATGATGCCCGACCCAACGGAGGGATGCTCCTGCTTAAGACGCCTCCGATGCACGCCAAGCCCTGCTTTCAACGATCAGGGTCCGGCCGGGTCTCCCTCTCGGGAGAGGACAGGACCGACCCGCGGGCGAGGCCGTTGGTGAGACCATCGTGGATCGCCTTGTGGATGGCGGTACGAATGCGCGATCGTCCCGGGAAACGCCATGCCGTCGGGATAGGTCGTGCGACGTGGTGCCGCGGCCGGGAACATCGGCTATCAGGAGGTCTCGACCGCCACGGTCCCGAGAAATCCTTTTGGCAAAGGGACGGCGCGCATCGTCCACCGGCGAGCCGTCTCCGGATCGCCGGCCACGCTCAGCAGTCGGGGGGCCGGACCGGGGCCGAGCGCGACCTCGATCGCCGGAAGGTGATCCGTCAATCCTTCTCCGGTGGCCTTGAGATAGGCCTCCTTGCACGTCCAAGCGCCGAAGAAAGCTTCGCGGCGACACGCTTCCGGGAGCGGTGCGATCCCACAGCGTTCGCGAGACGAAAGGACCCGCGGCGACAGACTCGACCAGTCCACTAGACGCGAGGATGATTCGATGTCCACACCGACCCTGCGTCCGCGCGCGAGCACGACCGCTATGTGCTGGTCCGCGTGTGAAAGGTTGAACCGGAGGTCGCGGCCTCGATGGGCCATGTCGAGAAACGGCTTGCCGCGCGGTTCATAACCGAAAACGACGTCGATCGGGGGGACATCCAAGCAATCTCCGATGAGCCGCCGTAGGAACGCGCGGCCGAACACGAACTGCCTACGTGGTCCTTCGACAAGGAAACGTTCCGCGCGCCGTCGTTCGTCCGACCGCAGCAAAGCCATCCATCGGGAGGAATCCGTGCCGGGGGGCGGCAAGGTCGCGGTCCAGACTTGGACGTCGTCCGCGCCCAAGGTCGAAGGGGTCCGATGGGGACGGTCCGGGCCATTCCAAGTGTGGAATGTCAAGTGCATGGCGGGTAGTGGTCCTACGAGCCCCCCTGCTTTTCGTGTGCCCGTTGGAGCGCCGTCCTCAGGCTCTTCGCCACCGCAGGGGCGCGGTCCGCGTCGATCATCTGGTTGTGTCCGCCGGACAGGCGGTGCAGCGTCGCTCCGCCCCGCGCGAGCCTTTTCCAGATCTGGAATATCCCCGGCAACGTTTCGTCGCAGGAGAACAGGTCCACCGGACCAGGATATGGCCGGACCCGGTACTTCAGGGCCGTCACCACGTAATGGTCGTCGAGTGACACCACGAGCGGATCATCGGTTTGCGGCGACGAAGCGACCGCCGGCGATCCGGACAAGTTGGTCTTCCCGAACCAGTGCCTCAGCATCAACCACCGATCGTGGACATACCTGGACCGGTCGTCCGGCGAGAGCTTCCACCATCGGCGCAGATGAACGCGGGATCGGCGGAGCAGGTATAAGATCAGGTGGAATATATAAAACCGTAGGTAGAGCAGCGAAGGCATCCGGGTAGGATAGGTGTCCAACAATCCCAGCATGGCGACCCTCTGGCCGGTGCGACAGAGTTGCTGGGCCACCTCGAATGCGAAGATCCCTCCCACGGAGTATCCCGCCAAATGATACGGTCCTTCGGGTTGGAAAGACCGGATCTCCTGGACGTAATGGGCCGCCATCTGCTCGACACTGGTTTGCCGCGCGGTTTTTCCGTCCACCCCGACGGCTTGCAAGCCATATGCCGGTTGATCCGGGGCGAGTTGCCGGGCGATGGCCAAACAACCATACAAGTCGCCACCACCGCCATGAATGAAGAATAGCGGAGGTTTGGACCCTTTGGTCTGCATCGGAACGAGCGAACCCCGCGTCGGCGCTTCGTCATCCTCGGTGATCCGGAGTGCCAGCGATTCGACGGTGGGGGATTGGAACAGCATCGAGATCGGCAGCTTGTGGCCAAGAAGCGTCTCGATCTCTGCGGTCAGTTCCACCGCTTGCAGCGAGTGCCCGCCGAGATCGAAGAAGTTGTCGCGGATGCCGACGCGTTCTCTGCGCAACACGGTCTTCCAGATCCCGGCGAGCTCGGACTCGAGCTCCGTGCGGGGTGGGACATGATCGGAGCCGGCCGCCAGCTCGGCCCCGTCGAACCGCTCCAACGCCTTGCGGTCCACTTTGCCGTTGGGCGTCAGAGGCAGTGCGGGAAGGACAAGGAACCGGGAGGGGACCATGTAATCGGGCAGCTTCTCCGCTAGCCATGCCCGCAGCGATGCCACCGACAGCGAAGCCTTGTCCCGGGTGACCAAGAAGGCGGTCAAGGTCTTGTCGCCACCGCCCCCGTCCTTGGGCACCACCGAGCAGGCGGCGAGTCCCGGATGTCCGCCCAGGACCGCCTCGATCTCGCCGAGTTCGATGCGGTAGCCCCGGATCTTAACCTGACAATCGATGCGGCCGAGGAACTCGATGTCGCCGTCCGGCAGGCGGCGCGCGAGGTCTCCCGTCTTGTAGAGGCGCCCCCCGGGCTCGGAACTGAATGGATCCGCGATGAAGCGCTCCGCCGTCAACTCGGGGCGGTTGTGGTAACCGCGCGCGAGGCCGTCTCCGCCGACGCAGAGCTCGCCGACGACGCCCGACGGGACCGCCGAACCTTGCGTATCCAGGAGGTGGACACGCGTGCCGGCGATGGCGCGCCCGATGGGCACGGAAGCACCGACCTGTTCCGCGCGATCGAGCCCGCAGCAACAGGAGAACGTGGTGTTCTCGGTGGGCCCGTATCCGTTGATCAGGCGGCCGTGGCCGGGAAGCTCAAGATAGGCACGCACCTTGGAGGGCGACAACACATCGCCTCCGGCGAGCAGTTGGCGCACACCCGCCAGCGCCGCCGGTGAGTGCTCCAACATCTCGTGGAACAATGCCGCGGTGAGCCAGAGAGTCGTCACCCCGTGACCGGTGATGAGACGCCCCAGTTCCGCGTAGTCGAGCTGACGGGCCGGGCATACCACCAACGTGGCGCCGTTCAGAAGGCTGCCCCAGATCTCGAAGGTGGAGGCATCGAAGGCCAACGGGGCGAACTGGAGCAGGACATCCAGTGAGGTCAGCGCCACGTAGTCCGGTCTGATGACCAGCCGGACGATCCCCAGGTGCGGGATCTCGACGCCCTTGGGTGTCCCGGTCGAACCGGAAGTGTATAGGACGTAGGCGAGATGATCGGGCGAGGGCAGGCGGGATGGGTTGGACCGCGGCGCCGCGGCGAGAAGCGCGGGCAGTTCCTCCAATACGAGGAACCGGGTGCGGGTTCCTGCGGACGCGACCGGCAGGAGATCGCGCCAGCGTTGCTGGAGGAGCACCAGCGGGGCGTCGACGTCCTGCATCAGGAACGCCAAACGCTCGCGCGGAAGATGGGGATCGAGGGGGACGTAGGCGCCGCCGGCCTTGAGGATGCCGAGGAGGGACACGACCATCTCCAAGGAGCGTTCCACACAGAGACCCACGAGGACATCGGGCCCGATCCCGAGGGAGCGCAGATGATGGCCCAGCTGGTTGGCGCGGTCGTTGAGCTCACGGTAGGTGAGCGAGCGTTCCTCGAAGACCACGGCGACGGCGTCCGGGGTCCGTTCCACCTGCTCCTCGAACAACTGGTGGACGCACTTGTCCCGCGGATAGTCCCGCGGCGTGCGATTCCACCCGGCCAGCGCTTGCTGGCGCTCCTCCGCCGGCATCAGGTCCAACTGCCCGATGGACTTCTCGGGGTCCGCCGTGATGGACCGCAGCAGTTCGGTCAGATGGCGGCTCATCCTGGCCGCGGTTTCCGCCGTGAACAGATCCGTCGCGTATTCGAACCGACAAGTCATCGCCGCGGCCGCGGCCTCGATGCTCAAGGTCAGATCGTTCTTGCTGGTGCGGGTTGTCGCCGGCAGCGACCGGGCCTCGGCGTGGTCCAGCCGCAGCGCGGGCAGTCCTTCCTCCAGCAGCACGAACATCAACTGATGCAGGGGCTGATGTCCTGGCGTGCGGTCCTTCACCGCCATCTCCACCATCTGTTCGAAGGGCAGGTCGGCATGGCTGAAGGCCCCCAGGAGCGCTTCGCGCACCTGGCGCACCACGTCGCGAAAGCTCGTAACCCCCTCCAGCCGGACGCGGATCGGCAGGGTGTTCAGAAAGAAGCCGAGCAGCGATTGGATCTCCGGACGGTTCCGGTCGGCCACCGGCGTGCCCACCACCAAGTCCGGCTGGCCCGTGCAGCGGTGCAGCCAGACCTGATAGGCGGCCAAAAGGACCGTGAACAAGGTGGTTCCTTCCTCCCGCGCCATCTCCCGCAACCGGGCCACCACCGGTCCCGTGACCTCGAACGGATGCACCGCTCCGCGCCCACCTGACCGGACCGGCCGGGGGAAGTCGGTCGGCAGGTCCAAGGGCGGGGGCAAGTCCTCGAGCTGCATTTGCCAGTAAGACCGCTGTTGGGCCAGCAGGTCACCCGTAAGGCGGCCTCGTTGCCAGACGGCGTAGTCGGCATATTGCACGGGCAGCTCCGGCAATCCGGCCAGCTCCGGACGCCCGTTGGTCTCATAAAGCCGAGCCCATTCCTGGAAGAACAGCCGCAACGACCATTCATCCACGATACTGTGGTGGAAGGTGCACTCGAGGACGTGCTCCTTGTCCCCCAGCGTTATCCAAAGGGCTCGCCACAACGGCGCCCGGGCCAGGTCGAACGGCCGGCGGGCCTCCTCCACCAGCCGTTCCGCCAGAGCCGCCTCCTGCTGGTCCGATGGACAAGCCGACAAGTCCGACTCCTGCCACGGCAGCGGGAGCGCGCGGGCTCCGGCGATCTTCTCCAACAAGCTGTTCCCCTCCCGAACCAACGCGGTCCGCAACACTTCGTGGCGCTCCATCATCGCCTGCAAGGCACGGCGGCCCCGTCCCCGGTCCACGCGGCCGGAAATGCGTAACGCCACGGGCTGGTTGTAGGTCGCCGGGTCCGGCAATGTCTGTTGCAGCAGCCACATCCGCTGCTGCGCGAACGACATGGGCAAGGGCTGCTGCCGGTCCGCCTTCTCGATGGGACGCGCGAGCGCGGATCGCTTCACGGCGAGGTCCACCGGCGTGGTCAATCTTTCGATGGTGGGATGCTCGAACAGCCAACGGAGGGGCGCCTCGACGTGAAGCTGCTGGGTGATCTGCGAGCACATGGCCACCGCTTGCAGCGAGTGCCCGCCGAGATCGAAGAAGTTGTCGCGGATGCCGATGCGTTCCCGGCGGAGCACGGTCTGCCAGATCCCTACGAGTTTCGACTCCAGCTCCGTGCGGGGCGGGACGTGATCGGTGCCGGCCGCCAGCTCCGCGCCGTCGAACCGCCCCAAAGCCTTGCGGTCGACTTTGCCGTTGGGCGTCAGAGGCAGTGCCGGCAGGACAAGGAACCGGGAGGGGACCATGTAGTCCGGCAGCTTCTCCGCGATCCATTCCCGCAACGATGCGACCGAAGGGGCCGCCGATCCGCGGGCGACCAGGAAGGCCGTCAGCGAACTGTCCCCTCCGGCGTCGTTCCGGGGCACCACCGCGCAGGCAGCCAGTCCCGGATGTCCGCCCAGGACCGCCTCGATCTCGCCCAGTTCGATGCGGAAGCCCCGGATCTTCACCTGACAATCGATGCGACCCAGGTACTCGATGTCGCCGTCCGGCAGGTGGCGCGCGAGGTCACCCGTCTTGTAGATCCGCGCCCCGGGCTCGGAACAAAATGGATCCGCGATGAACCGCTCGGCGGTCAACTCGGGACGGTTCAGATAACCGCGGGCCACTCCTTCTCCGCCGATCCAGAGTTCCCCGGTTTTTCCCAAGGGGACAGGCTGGAGGAGGGCATCGAGGATGTAGACCTTCGTGTTGGCGATGGGACGCCCGATGGTCGCCGGTCCGTGGCTCACCCGCGGCGCCCACGTCGAATAGGTCGTCGTCTCCGTGGGGCCATAGAGATCGTTGACCCGCTTTATATGCGGAAACGTATAGAGGGCATCTACAAGCGACGGTTGCAGCGGTTCGCCCGCCAGATTCACCGTGACCACCGAAGCCGGCATCGCATGGGAGCCCAGGAGCATCCGCATCACCGAGGGCACGGTGTTCATCAGCTTCACCTCCCGCCGATGTCGGCAGCTCCCCACATCCAACGCCGACTCGACAAGGATGATCCTTCCGCCCCAGCACAACGGGCCGAACACTTCAAAAACGGAGAGGTCGAAACAGATCGAGGTGGCGAAGAGCACTCCGGAAAGTTCTTCGTCCGTGAATATCTCCCGGACCCAATGGAGGAAGGAAACCGTGCAGTGGTGTTCGATCGCCACCCCTTTGGGTGTCCCGGTCGAACCCGAAGTGTAGATGATGTAGGCCAGATTCTCGGGTCGGGTCAGGCACACCGCATCTCCAAGGTGATCCCGATGGACGAAATCTTCGACGTGGACCAATTCCAGCCGGCCAATCGGTGGCTTCCATCCGCAAGTCCGACAGGTGAGCAGCACCCGTAGACCGGTGTCTCCAAGGATGAATCGAAGTCGCTCTTCCGGGAGATGGGGATCGAGGGGGACATAGGCGCCGCCGGCCTTGAGGATGCCGAGCAGGGCAACGACCATGTCCAGGGAGCGTTCGACGCAGAGACCCACGAGGACCTCCGGTCCCACCCCGAGGGAGCGCAGATGATGGCCCAGCTGGTTGGCGCGGTCGTTGAGCTCACGGTAGGTGAGCGATCGTTCCTCGAAGACCACGGCGACGGCGTCCGGGGTCCGTTCCACCTGCTCCTCGAACAACTGGTGGACGCACTTGTCCCGCGGATAGTCCCGCTGAGTACGGTTCCATTCCGCCAGGCCCTGCCGGCGTTCGGTCGTCGTCATCATCGTGATTGATGTTTTACCCGGGGCGGGACTGGTCCCGATCCAGTCCATCGGGAGCTACCCGTTCTCGATTGAAACCGCACGCCACGGTTGGCCCACAAGGGTGCCGCTTGCTGGTCTGGATGCATTCTCACCTCACGAAAGGGCCCTGTCCGATGCCGAAAGTCGGTCGGCGAGACGGCGCGATGAGCGCTTGCACCATGGGCGATGACCGATGGGATCGGTCACCCGGACCCGGTCCTCGGCGAGGACGAGGACGAGGGCCCTTCCCGTGTGGGGCGGGAGCAGTTCGCAGGCATCCTGACCGAGATGGGTGGACAGCGGGCGGTTGCGCCCCGGCGTCCTCCTCTCCGCCTTGGTCATGCCGGTCAAAAGTTGTTCGATGAGCGACGTCACAGCCTAGGAAGGCTCTGAAATCCGGTGACGGGCTACAAGAAGTGAAGGGTGGCTTGGAAGCGCTCAGGGAACCCATCCCGACGCGTCCGTCGACGACCGGACCCCGGGACCCGGGGACCATGGTCCATGTCCCGACCTCGCGGTCCTCCAACGGATGGACACCGTGCGTGCGGACCGCCCGAGCGGTCACGGTCTGCACGATCGGCAGCGAACGGCCTCCCAAGTCCTCATCCACCTCGGACCGGCGCATCATCTGATGCCCCACCGAGCCCC
>CANGMH010000166.1 GCA_947454005.1 Verrucomicrobiota bacterium | reverse complement strand
TCGAGCAGCTGGCCGCTGCCGTCGGCGAAGCAGTAGTTCGACCGGCCCTGGTGTCGCGTGGCGCCTTTGTCGCGCTGGGCGACGCGGTTGAAGCCGGCGGAGTTGGCGCTGCCGAGCTCCTTCCAGATCCACCAGCGGTCGCGCGGATAGGCGGCGTTCACGTCGCTGTGGCCGTCGCCGAACAGGATCAGCTGGGACGGCCGCTCGACCGCCGGCCAGCGGCACAGGTTGTTCTCGTAGCCCGCGGGCCGGCCGAACGGAGGCGGCGCGCCGCCGGCCACCCAATGCACGTCCACCGCGCCGATGCCGCTCGGCACGTCGATCTCCGCGTCGGTGAACTGTCCGAGCACCGCCTTGTTGCCGTTGCCCTTCTTCATCCCGGCCGGCCGGCCCGAGGCGTACACCTCCTCTTTCTCCGCCGGACAATCGTAGGCGCCCGGCGTCTTCCCCACGTAGCGGAAGAGATAGGCCCGCCATGAGGTCTCGCCGCCGGGGATCGCGGACTGGATGGGCGGCAGCCATTCGAGGTTGTCGCCGGAATAGAGGTGGGTGGCGATGGCCAGCTGCTTCACGTTGTTGAGGCAGTAGGTCGACACCGCGCGTCCCTTCGCCTTGCTGAGGGCCGGAAGGAGCATCGACGCCAACACGGCGATGATGGCGATCACGACCAACAGCTCGATCAACGTGAAGGCGGCCAGGTCCGAAAAAATCGGACTCGCCGCTCGCGGGGACGCAGTTGTGCGGTGGGTCGGGCCGGGCTGTCGCATCGGAGCTTCGATGGATTGGATCATATCGGAGGAACGTCGCCGGGATCGTGTCGTTCGCGGGACGATGCGATCACAGGACCGGAGAGCCGAGGTGACGGACCGGTGAAAGCAGGACCTACGAGGACGGTGTGTATCTGGACGCTTGCGGCCATGGAATCAAGCGTCTTCACTGCCACCGCAGCCCGTTCGACCATGAAGCTTCCCCGCCTTCTTCTGTCCAATCCGGCGCGGTCCGCCGCGGCCTTGGCCGTCTTCATCGGCGCGGCGGGCACCGCCTGCGCGCAGACCGATGATTTCAACGACGGCAACGACGCCGGCTGGTCGCATTATTCACCGCTGGGCTTCGTGGGCGCGGGAGCGACCTATACCTATCCCGGCGGCGCCTATCGTGTGACCGCTCCCGCCAGCCCGGCCCCGGCGGTCGTCGGTCCGCAGCGCGCCGGCAGCGTGCGTCCGGAGAAGACCTACACGCGACTCCAGGTCGCGACCGATGTCAGCGGATGGGACGACACGATCAACCAGTCCTTCGGTCTCATCGCCCGCGTCGGCACCCTCGGCCTGGGCACCACCCGCGCCTACACCTACAACTACAACACCCGGTCCGGATACCATCAGATCACGTTGGTCCAGAACGAAGGCGCCGCCGGGCAGGTCGACGAATCGCCGTTCCGCGTGGACCCGACCCAGCGTTACCGGATGGTCTTCACCATGGTCGGCACCAATCTGCTCGGGCAGATGTTCTCGGCCACGAATTCCACCGTGCCCATCCATTCGGTCTTCGGTTCCGACACCAACTACGCCTCGGGCACGGCCGGCCTCTTCGCCTTCGCGCTCGACCCGAGCGGTCCGGTCGACGCGCGTTTCGACAACTACGCCGCCACGGTGCCGGGCAAGGTCCGCGCGACGATGCTCGACGCGGTTCCTGCGGTCGGTGAACGCCCGGACCAACCCATCGACACGGTGAAGGTCCGCGTGGCCTCGATCGAGACGACGTTCGATCCGGCGTCGATCCGGCTGGAGATCGATGGCAAGGCCGCGGACTTCGACACGCTCGACGGCAACGGCTATCTGCTGCTCGTCCACAGCCCGGGTCCGGCGCTCGATCCTGCGGCACCCCATGCCGCCAAGCTGGTCTTCCGTGACGAGGACGGCGAGCAGACCTTCTCGTGGTCCTTCGGCGCGGCCGAGACCGCCGCGGTCCCGTTGCTGCTTTCGGCCGGCGGAATCGGCGAGGTCTTCCAGCCGGTCGTCGGCGCCGTCTCCGATACCGGAGCGCTCACGTTCCGCGTGCCGGTCCAGGACTCGCGGCGCTTCTTCCGCGTGAGCGATGCCAAGCTCAGGAAGATCGTGGCCACCTCGCTGGTCGGCGGCGAGGTGCTGATCACCTTCGAGTGACCGGTCGGCTGCCGGTCGGTAGATCTCGGATTGAGCCTCCGGCTCCGGGCGGGAATCCTCGGCGGCCGTGACATGTCGGCCATGAACCATCCTGTCCCAGCACCCTCGTCCGCGGACCTGCTGTCCGGTCTCATCGCGTCCCGCCGGCCCGGCTGGACGTTGCCGCAACCGTTCTTCACCGATCCTGCGATCCACCGCGCCGACCTCGACCGCGTCTGGCGCACCGGATGGCTGTTCGCCTGCCATTCCTGCGAGCTCCGCGGGCCGGGCGATTACCAACTTGTCGAGGTCGACATCGATTCGGTCATCGTCGTCCGCGGCGAGGACGGATCGCTCCGCGCGCTGCACAACGTCTGCCGCCACCGAGGATCGGCGATCTGCGACGAACCTTGTGGCCACGTCTCCAAGCTGGTCTGTCCCTATCATCAATGGGCCTACGGGCTCGATGGACGCCTCCTTGCCTGGCGCGGCATGCAGCCCGGGCTCAAGAAGGAGGACTTCCCGTTGCGCAGCGTCCACCTGCGCGAGGTCGGAGGATTGGTCTTCATCAACCTCGCGGCCGATCCATCGCCGTTCGATGGCGCCGAAGCGTGTCTCGCGCCGCTGCTCCGTCCGCAAGGACTGCTCCGCGCCAAGGTCGCCAAGTCGGTGGATTACCTTGTGAAGGCCGACTGGAAGATCGTCTGGGAGAACAACCGCGAGTGCTACCATTGCGACGCCGGGCATCCCCAGTACATCCGCGCGAACTTCGACCACTACAACAGCGACGACACCCCGCCGCTCGTCCGCGCGCAGATGGAGGCCGCGGTCGCGCGCGGCGAGGCGAAGTGGGCCGCGGACGGTCTCGCGCCCACGCACCGCGAGACGGGGATGACCAAGTTCCCCGACGCCGGTCGCGGCATCTGGTACAGCGGCAACCGCACGCCGCTCGTCGAAGGCTGGGTCAGCGAATCGATGGACGGACGCCAGGTCGCGCCCCTGATGGGCACCTATCTCGAGGCCGACGTCGGCACGCTCCGCATGCGCGCCTTGCCGAACTTCTGGAACCATTCCAGCTGCGACCACGCCGTCACCACCCGACTGTTGCCCGCCGGCCCGCAGCGCACCGCCATCCGCGTCTGGTGGCTGGTGCACGAGGACGCCGTCGAAGGCCGCGACTACGAGCTCGCGAAGCTCATGCCCTTCTGGCAGCTCACCAGCGAACAGGACTGGGTCATCTGCGAACGCCAGCAGCGCGGCATCAACTCCAGCGCTTACGAGCCCGGTCCCTACTCGACCTCCAAGGAATACAATGTCGAGGGCTTCGTCCGGTGGTACTTGGAGAGGATGGAGCACGACGCCTGACCCGCTACCTTTTCATGCCGAAGCCGACCCTCCCGACACGCTCCTCGAGCACCGGCCGTTCGCACGCGCCGCTGCCCAAGAAACCCGGCACCAAACCCGGCCCGATCGTCGTGTCGTCCAACTTGAGAAAGATCCCATGACATCCCTGCCTGATTCCGAGTTCGTCATCGTGGGCGGCGGCGCCGTCGGCGTCGGCTGCGCCTACGCGCTGGCCAAGGCCGGCAAGACCGACGTGCTCGTGATCGAGCGCGCGGACGAGGTCGGCGCGGTCACCACCTCGCAGGGCGCGGGGTTGTGCGGTCAGGTCCGCGATTCCTCCGAGCGCATCCGGTTGGCCATGCATTCCGTCGCCACCTTCCGCGAGCTGCAGGCGAGCGAGGTGAAACCCGATTGGCACGAGGTCGGGTCGCTCCGCATCGCGCTCGGCGAGAAGCGCGCCGAGGAGTTCCGCCGACTCAAAGCCGCCGCCGATGCCGCCGGTCTCGAGGCCGAGCTGATCGACCATCAGGAAGCGCGGCGCCGTTTCCCGCAGATGGAGTTCACCGGCGTGAGGTCGGTGCTCTGGTGCCCGAGCGACGGCTACATGACGCCGCGCGCCGTCGCCGCCTCGTATCGCCACAACGCCGCCCGGCTCGGCGTGAGGTTCGCCACCGCCACCGCGCTCGAAGGCATCGTGCTCAAGGACGGCCGCGTCGCCGGCGTGGAGACCAGCCGCGGCCGCGTCGGCTGCCGCTACCTCGTGAACTCCGCCGGCGCCAACGCCTACCATGTCGCCCGGCTCGCCGGGTTGGAGCTGCCCATCTTCCCGGTCCGCCACGAGTACTATGTCACCGTGCCGATGGACGGCCTCACGCCCGACCTGCCGTGCTTCCGCGTGCCGGAGCTGACGCTGTACGGGCGCGTCCGCGACGGCGGTCTGCTGCTCGGCGGATGGGAACGCAGGTCGGTCCACGCCGATCCGCGCAGCTACGCCGCCGACAACGAGCCGCCGCCGGTGGTCACCGACTGGCCGGTGCTCGACGGGTTCGAGGCCAGCTTCGCCTCGCTCTTCCCCTCGGCCCGCGCCGCGCAGAAGAGCTGGGTGGGCAAGGGTTGGCCGACCTTCACGCCGGACGGACGCTTCATCATCGGCGAGAGCTCGCGCGTGCCCGGTTTCGTGATGGCCGGCGGCTGCAACGCCCACGGCATCTCCGGCTCCGGCGGCATCGGCAAACTGCTCGTCGAGTCGCTGACCGAGGCGCATCCCGGCGACTACGTGCGCAGCCTCAGCCCGGACCGCTTCACCGAGAAGAGCTGGGACCGGGACGAAGCCCGCCGCCAAGCCGCCCACGTCTACGAGACCTACTACGGGGTGTGATGCCGGCCCCTGCGGGTGCTCGTCGAGCCGCTCGCGAACATGGGTCTGGCGGGTGGTGGGCGGTGAGGGATTCGAACCCCCGACCAACTGCGTGTAAAGCAGCTGCGCTAACCGCTGCGCCAACCGCCCATCCCGGGACCGGACGGGAGTATCCGTAGCCGTGAAGACCGCGCGTGGCGACTCCATTTTCCTCCGCGGCCGGATGGGACGCGGAGGTCCTCCGGCGTCCGTCAGAGCGGTTTGACCATCGCGGCGGAGAGGCGCGCGGTGAAGGCCTCGGCGGCGTTGTATCCGGATTGTTTGAGCTTGGTCTGCAAGGCGGCGATCTCGATGAGGTTCGCCAGGTCGCGTCCGGGCCGGACCGGGATGGTCATGCGCGGGACCGGTTGGCCGAGCAGTTCGGTGGTCTCTTGTTCGAGCCCGAGGCGGTCCACGTCGTCGTCCGGATGCCACTGCTTCAACATGATGACCAGATCGATGCGTTTCTCGCGTCGGATGGCGCCGACGCCGAACATCGCGGCCACGTCGATGATGCCGATGCCGCGCACCTCCATGAGGTCCCGGCCGATCTTCTTGGCCGTGCCCATGACATCGATGCCGTCCTCGAGATGGAGCAGCACCACGTCGTCGGCGACCAGGCTGTGGCCCCGTTCGAGCAGGCCGAGCACGGCCTCGCTCTTGCCGATGCCGCTCTCGCCCTGGATCACCACGCCGATGCCCTGGATGTCGACCATGCTGCCGTGCAGCTGGCCGCGCGGGGCGAAGAGGTTCTCCAGCGTGAGCGTGGCCCGGCTGATGAACTTCATCGTGATCAGCCCGGTGGTGAACAACGGCACGTCGTGCGCCTCGGCCGATTCGATGAAGAGGCGTCCGGGCCGCAGGTCGCGACAGAGCACCATGCAGGGGATGGTATGGCTGAACAGCTCGTCGACGCGCTCCTTCTGCAGGTCGGGCTCGAGCGAACGGAGATAGGCGGTCTCGACGTTGCCGATGACCTGGACGCGTTTCGGCGCGAAGTAGCGCTTGAAGCCGGCGAGCGCGAGCCCGGGGCGGTTGACGGTCGGTTCGCGGATCGGGCGCTTCAACCCCACGGCGCCGGCCACGAGCTGCAGGCCCAGCTCGACGGCGTGGCCGTTGTAGAACTGTTGGACGGTGACGGTGGTGGCGGGCATGGCGGAAGCAGCCTCACGCCAGATCCAGCTCGGTGGCAAGCCGACGTCGCAGGGCGTCCAACCCGGCTACCGGCATGGTCCCGAGCTTCTTCACGAGGCGGGACAACGACACCGGCTGGACTTGTTGGAGATGGAAGACGCCGGGAGCGAGGAACGGCAGGGCGGCGTCGAATTCCCGACGGTTGCCGCGGATAGCGGTGGTGTGGGGAACGATCACCATGAGCGCCAGCTCGTCATCCGCGGGATAGCGGCCGGGCAGGAGCACCGGACGGGTCTTGGCGGTGTAGCCGAGATCCGCCAGCCAGACATCACCTGGGCTTGGTCGCGGCATCTGCGGCCTCCATCCGGTCGAGCATCCGGAAATTCTCCGCCGCGGCCTGGTCGCAGTCGTCCAAAGTTCGCCGGTCCTCCTCGAGATCGAAGATGAGCCGGGCGATCTCGCGCCGCTCGACCGGCGAAAGCTTGGGGATCTCGGCAGCGATCTCGGCAGCGTTCACAGGGTCCTTCTAGGTGTCGGGCGGTCGCTTGGCAACGTGCCGCCTCAGAGGTTGAACTCCGGTCCGAGATAGATCTCCCGGGCCTTCGGGTCGTTAGCCAAGAACTCGGCCGATCCCTCGATCAGCACCTTGCCCTTGACGATGATGTAGCCGCGGTCGATCAGCTTCAGCATCTCTCGGGCGCTGTGGTCGGTGATGAGGATGCCGAGGCCGCGGTCGCGCAGCCGGCGGAGGATCTTCTGCACCTCGTAGACCGCGATGGGGTCGATGCCGGCGAACGGCTCGTCGAGCAGCAGCATCTTGGGGCTGGTGACGAGCGCGCGGGTGATCTCCAGACGGCGCTTCTCGCCGCCGCTGAGCTGGTAGGCGCGGCTCTTGGCCAACGACGCGAGGTCCAGCTCGTCGAGCAGGTAGTTCAGCCGCACCGCGCGCTCGGTGCGGTCGCCCTCGCAGGTCTCGAGGATGGCGAGGATGTTCTGCTCCACCGTGAGCTTGCGGAAGACGCTCGGCTCCTGCGTGAGATAGCCGATGCCCAGCCGGGCCCGCCGGTGCATCGCCAGACCGGTGATGTCCTGGTCGCCGAAGGTCACCTTGCCCTCGTCCGGCCGCACGAGGCCGACGGCCATGTTGAAGCTGGTGGTCTTGCCCGCGCCGTTCGGACCGAGCAGCCCGACGATCTCGCCGGCGTCGACGTGGATCGACACGCCGTCCACCACGCGACGGCCCTGGTACGCCTTGGCGAGGCCGGCGACGGTCAGGAGGCGCCGGGCGTCTTCGGCCGCGGCGGGCTGCGGTGCGTTCGGTTTGCGGCTCACTTCGCGGAAGGGGCGTTGGTCTTCGCGGACAGGCCCTTCAGCATCTCGGCCTTGAAGGTCATGTGGAAGCCGTTGGTCGCGACGAAGCGGCCCCGGGCGCGGTCGAACGTCAGCAACGGGCCGCTGAACGCGCCTTCTGCGGTCACCACCTTGGGCAGCCCCGTCGCCGCCGATCCGGTGAGCGTGACGGTGTTGTCCGTGCCGTTGAACACGGCCTGGAACGCCGTCGCGTGCGCGAGTCCTCCCGGCTTCACCGCCAGGGTCACCGAGTTGGTGGTGGGCGGCATCACGATGGCCATGACCACGTTCGTCGTGGCGATGATTCGGTCGGGCCGCGGCTTGCCGTTGGCGTCGGGCGCCTGCGCGACCTGCATGTCGTCGCAGGTCAGGTCCAGCACGCCGGGATAGACGAGGTGGACGTCGCCCCAGAAATGCCAGTTGCCGTTCTTCTGCTCGATGATGCCGTGGGCGGCGTCGAGCGAACCTTCGGGCAACGGCAGGTCTTCGGCGCCGGCCGCGACGACGAGCAGCGGGGCGATCAGCAGCGGGAGGAGCGTGGGCTTCATCGGCGGGGTCAAGGTCGGGGCGGGTCCGCGGGCTTGGAGACCGATGCGAACGGATCGGCGCGGAAGGTGACGTGGACTTTGTTCGACAGCTCGAGCCGGCCGGATTCGTGGTTCCACGAGAATCCTTCGCCACGGACCGAGAACTGGCCGTCCGACCGCCGCACCGCGAGCTCGCCGGCCGACGAGACGTCCTTGGTCGAGAGGTCGAGCAGGCATTCCGGCGCTTCGCCGACCAGTTCAGGGGTCCCGTCGCCGCGGAAGGTCTCCACCCGGAACTGGCGCACGAGATGGAGGGTCGGCGACTTCGGTGTGCTGCTCGCGCCGGTGAAGCGCGCCTTGAGCACGCCGGCCTTGTCCTTGTAGGGGAAACTGAAGCCGGACGGGCCGGTCGCCGGACCCGCGGGCGCCTGCGCCCGGGCCCGGAAGACCAGCGCCATCACCATGGCGACGGAGGCCAGCGCGGTGGCCAGTTGGACGATCGGGACCCGCTTCACGATGCGCGCAGTCTTGGGTCCGCGGGCAAGGGTTAGGAAGCGAATTTCGCCACCAACGGCTCCCAATGTCCCTGCGCGCGCAGCACCAGGTCGACCACCTCGCGCACGGCCCCGCGGCCGCCCGCGGCGACCGTGACGTGATGCGCGAGCGACTTGGCTTCGGCGATGGCATCGGCCGGCACCGCGGCGAATGCCGCCCGCTTGAGCGCGCCGAGGTCCACCAGGTCGTCGCCCATGTAGCTCACCTCTGCCCAGGTGAAGCCGTTCTTGGCGAGCAGGTCCGCGATGGCATCGACCTTCGGCACGGGCGATTGGTGCAGGAAATCCACCTTCAGGTCCTCGGCGCGCTGGGTGGTCGCGGGCGAGGGCCGGGCCGAGACCCAGCCGACCCGGATGCCCGATTGCTGGAGCAGCCGCAGGCCGAGCCCGTCGCGGATGTCGAAGCGCTTCGATTCCGTGCCGCCGCCCATGTAGACCGACGAATCGGTGAGCACGCCGTCCACGTCGCAGAGGAAGAGCTTCACGGCGCGGAGACGAGGGAGGAGGTCGGTCGGGACGTTCATGCGCCGGAAGGGAAGCAATTCGGCGGACGAAGCTCCAGCCTCCCGCGCGGCCGGCGTCGCCCGCGGGCCCATAACCGTAGCCGCCGAGGTGACGAGGCGGAGCCCGCCCGAGGTAGGGCGGAGCTGCCGCTCCGCCGTGATCTCGCCGTCCGCCAGCGCAGCGTCGCGGGCGGCCCGGACCGCCGGAACCTCACCAACCCCTCCCGGCCGGAGTTTCGGCGGCGCCGCAGCG
>CANGMH010000165.1 GCA_947454005.1 Verrucomicrobiota bacterium | reverse complement strand
GTCCGAAGCCGTAGCCGGGCTTGGGGTCGCCGAGCGCCGCCGATTCACCGAAGAGGAAGATGCGGATGGATCCGGGCCGCTTGGCCGCGCGGAAGAGCACCGGGGCGGGGCTGCGCGCGACGGAAGCCGGGAAGAAGCGCCATCCGAACTTGTCGTTCTCCACCATCACGCGCTCGCCCTGTACCGTGCGTTCCAGCAGGAACGACGTCGCGTGGCCGCGGCCCGCCAGACGCAGCGCCATTTCGGCGCCACCGAGCAGGAGCACCGGCACCAAGGTCGCCGCCAGCAGACGGAACATCCATCGTCGCAGCGGACGGACAGGAGCGCCGGGTACCGGCTCGGAGGAGGGCTCAGGGCGATGGTTCAATGCGGTGATGCCTACCGGTTGGCCGCGCCCGCGGGAAGTTTGAAATCCGCGCGAAGGCGATGCGCGACGGAACCGGAGGGGTGATCGCCTCAGGAACCTTGAACATCCCAAGTCAGCCAAGACCCCGGCCGACGCGTGGCTTGCGCAAGCCCGACACGTGACAGCCGGGTGCGTTGTGCTGGGCTGCCTTGTCCGACCGATTCAGTTCCATTTCTGCAATTCCAAGATGTTCCCCTCCGGGTCTCGTGCGTAGACGACCCGCAGGGTCCCGACACCCGCGACCTCCGTGGAAGACACACTTCCGACGCTGCTTCCTCCGGCGGTGACGACCGCCTGCAGGGCCAGTTCGACGTCGTCGACCGCGAAGGCCAGATGGCCGAACCCCGGTTGGTTCACCACCGGAAGCGATGTCCGCACCATCTCGTCGTAGCCGAAGATCTCCAAAGTGGGCCCATCCGGCGGGAAACCCGGCAAACGAAGGTGCATGCCGACCAGATGGGCGTCTTTGAGAGCGGTCAATCCGTCCAGCCAGGTGCCCGAGAGGTCCCTTTCGGGCGGTTTGGGGACGCACCCGAGGACTTCGCAGTAGAACCGGACGAGCCGACGCCAATCCCGGGCGGTGAGGTTCGTGTGAACGTATCTAGCTTGGATGGACATAGTTTGATCGGCGTAACGAACCGCCACTGGCGACCTAGCGCTCGGGACACGGCGATTGCAACCGGAGCGCCTGGTTTACGGCAAGGCTCTCACCAAACGCGTCGTCTTCGTGCGCTCTCTACTCGCCTCCAGATCTCCGACGGAGTGTCGCTTCGCCAGGCCCCGCCGAGAAGGTGAGCAAAAGCCGGATCGCGTTCCGCCTCCGCCTCGATGCGGCCGATGAGGATCGCATCACCTTTCCTCATCCGGAGAATTGGCCTTGTGGCTGGATCGCAGTTCCGTGGATCCGACACGAGCTTCGATGGCACGTTGCACGGTATCCACTGCGGCACGGGAGCCACCGACTTCTGGGATATGTGCACAACCTCCGCGTACCTGGGTGAACGACAGTTCGAGAACTCCCGGCGCAGGCGATCGCACGACGGCCCAGGTTGGCGAAACTTGAAGTTGCAGGTCTGCCGATGTGCCCGTGGATCGACCCCGGTAGCCTTGCTCCTGCAACACGGAAGCCGCCAACATGACCACCTGTTCGGAGCTGATGCGGCCTCCGGGAAAATGGATGCGGTAGGAGGAGTTGGAACTGTTCGATGCACCGAGCCCGAATGCCGCTGCGCCGAGAATGAGGACGAGTCGGAGGCGGGATTTCATGTGACTGAGAAATCGTGCATTCGCAACGACGGTGCATCGTGACCTTACGACTAGCGACGGTGGTGCGCCCGCCCCGTCCGATGGTGAGGATGGTCGGCAAAAAATCAATGGACCTCGCGCACGTAGATCCCCGGGTAGATCTGCGTCGAGTTCTGAGGATTTTGTCGGGGTGCGATCTCGACATAGTCGGGTGGCCCGATGATCACCCCGATGCTCTCGAATCCACCGATTGAAACCAACCGGACGAGATGCACGCCGTTGGTGTCACCATCACTCCGGCCGACGGAGACGTGCCATGACCGTCCGTCGTTGGCCGTGTCGCGGACAAATTTCGGCCACTCGGACCTTCCGAGCGGTGCTGAGTTCGTCTCGGCACGCGCGATCACCTGGGCAGCCCACTCCCGCCATTGCTCCGCCGTACCCGAGAGCCGCGCCCGCTCGACGAGCGAAGGGGAAGCATCGGTGCAGCCGGAGCAAATGAAGATCACCGCGACAAGCAGGTAGAGCGCGGTGCGGAGGTCCGCTGGCGCGCACGGGTCAGGTACTTGGTATCTCATCCGACCAGATCTCCATGGTCTGAAACAACTCATCCGCACAAAGCTCGCTGTCGACCCAACTCGCGCGCGTCTCGGCAAGGTGGTCCAGAACCTCGACGACCACACGACGCTGCTCCGGCGTGCAGGCCAGATACCTGGCATTCCGGCGTCCATCGAGACGAAGCGCCCCAATCAACACGGCTCCGTACCAGCCATGGAAATCATCCGGCTCGTCCAGAGCGAGATGCACCAGCGCAGGCAGATAGAAAACAAAACCCTCGGGAGATACGAAGCTCATCGGACTGTTGGGAGATCCGACATCGCTGATGCTGAGCGTGTCGATATCACGGGCGCGGAAGAGCTCGTCCGCCTCTGCGCATTCCTCGCAATGCGCATGGTTCCCGAAATGCTCAGGGCGACGGCATCTGGCAAATGCTTCCTGGACCTTCCGGAGTATGTCGGAGTCAGATGACATGGCGCGATGCCGCCTTCGGCCCCAAGCTCATCGAGCTCGCCCTCAGGAGGCGTGGTTTGCAACCGGACCGCGAGGTGCGTGCCATATGCCACCGAGGGTTGAGCGGCGCCGGGCGCACAGGCCCCTGTGCCGGTGTATGAACGAAGTCGCATCCCCTCATGACCTGCCCACTGCAACCGCCACCGCGGCCGCTTGCAAGCCCGGCCAACGCCTCCGCCACGTCCTGGAACTGGACGTGGACCTGCACCTGGCTGCCACTGCGCTTCCGGATGAAAGATTCCGCGGCTGCGTCTCGGAACCCCTTCATGCATCGCATCGTGCTGGGTGTCGTTTGGGTCCTCGCCGTCCTCGTCTTCCCGCGGCCTCTGGTCGGAGCGGAACTCGTGCCGTCGCTCGGCGCGGATCGCCGGGTCCGCTTGTCATGGACCGATACCGCGGCCGGCCTCGTGCTTGAGACCAGCGCGGATGCGAGCCGCGGACCTTGGACGCCACTCGACGGTGCGGAGGCCGCGTCCGTCACGGACGGTTCGCGGGTTACCACGACCGATCTGCGGGTCTCCCTGGATGCGCGTTTCTATCGGCTGCGCGAGCGTGGCGCGACGGTGCCGTCGGCGAAGGGGCTGGCCTACGACATCGGCACACCGTTGTGGACCGACCTGTTCGTCGATGCGATGGCCGGCGACGACGACCACGACGGCTCGACCCGCGACCGAGCGTTCCGGACGCTCGAAGCGGCCTGGCGGTCGCTTCCGGAAGGCGAGCAACGTCGAGCCACGCGCATCCGGTTGGTCGCGGGCACCCATCGCGGCGCCTATCTGGAGGACCGCCGCGGGACGCAGGAGCTCCCTTTGTTGATCGAGCCGGCCGACGGTCCGGGCACGGTGGTGTTCCGTCCGACACCGGAAGGCGACGCGGGCAGTCTGCAGTTCCTGCATTGCTCCCACGTGTACCTCCAGGACTTCGCGATCCAGGTCGACGGCGGCGACGGGCTCCATTGGGAAGGTTGCGACCACGTGCTCGCCCGCCGGATGCGGGTCCGGTCGCGGCGCAGCGAAGGGCAGGACGAGACGATGAAGGTCAACCAGTGCCGGCACGTGTACATCGAGGACTGCGATATCTCCGACGCGGGCGACAACTGCGTGGACATCGTCGCCAGCCAGCACGGCCACATCGTGCGCTGCAAGATCCACAACTCGACCGATTGGGGCGCCTATATCAAAGGCGGCAGCGCCTACTGGGTGGTCGAGGGCAACGAGATCTTTGGCTGCGGCACGGGCGGCTTCACTGCGGGGCAGGGAACGGGCTTCCAGTTCATGGTCCCGCCGTGGCTGCACTACGAAACCTATGGGATCCAGGTGGTCGACAACGTCATCCACGACTGCGAGGGCGCGGGTCTGGGGGTGAACGGGGGCTACAACATCCTGATGGCGCACAACACGCTCTATCGCGTCGGGTCGCGCAGCCATCTCGTCGAGTTCGTGCACGGCCGCCGGGGTTGCGACGGCGGCGCGGCGGCGGATTGCCAGCCGTACCTCGATCTCGGCGGCTGGGGATCGACCGGCGAGGAGGAGGCGTTCATCCCGAACCGGAACGTGCAGTTCATCGGGAACCTCCTCTACAACCCGCCCGGCTTCCGGAGCGCGTTCCAACACTTCCAGTTCGCCGGGCCGGTCCATCCGCCCGCCGGCAGTAATGCCCCGGACCCGAGCCGGGCCGACGACCATCTGGTGATCCGCGGGAACATCCTCTTCAACGGCCCTGCCGACATGTTGCTGGGGACCGAGAGCGACGGCGACGGATGCCAGGACGGGGATTGCACCGAGGCGAAGATCCGTGCCGAGAACGTGGTGAACGGTCCGGAGCCGCGGTTGGTGGATCCGGAGAACGGCGATTTCCGGCCGGTGCCGGGCGGCTGGGTCTCGACGATGTCCGCGCCGGATCCGCGGGACTTCTCGTGGGGCGACGCGCCGGTCCGGCCGACGATCCCGCCGGGCGCGACCGACAACACGGTGCTCCGCGATCATTCGGGCGCGCTGCGTCCGCGTCCATCGCCGCCCGGGGCGTTGCTACCTTGAATCAGCCGGGCGGGCCGTCGAGATGCGCCTTTTGCGCGGCGCGGCCTACCTCGCCCCGGCCCGTTCCGCTCCATCCGTGTCCCTCAAGCCGTTTTCGAGTGGGGCATCAGCTGAACGGAATCCCTGGGGATTCATTTCCTCAGCCGGAAGTACCGCGCCTCGACGGTCGCGGCGGCCGAGTACGGGCTGCTGACCACCGGGCCGGGCACGTCGGTCCAAGGGCCCTGTGGCGCGGCGGCCTGTTGCAAGATGAAGCCGCCGCGGGTCCAACCCAGCGTGGTGGCGCCGTCCGCGCCGCTGATGGCCAGGACGGCGGGCACCGCCAGGCGCTGCGCGTCGGTGACCGAGACGCCGAAGGTGATGTCCGCGCTGCGAAGGTTGTAGTTGTGGACCTCGACGGCGAGCACGTTGTCGCCGGCGACGAGGTGGTCGGCCAAAGCCCCGCCGATGGTGAACTCGTCGGGGCAGGTGGCATCGCCTTCGCACGGGAAGCCCGAGGCCAACGTGCCGTTCCCGATGACGGCCGGTGCGTCGTCCATCCGGAGGCGATGGATCTCGTGGCCGTTCAGGTAGAAGACCGCTCCGTCGTCGATGAGGCCCGAGAACTGCAACGACCCGCCGGCCGTCTTCTCCCGGACTTGGAAATGGGTCCGGAAGTAATAGGTGGGATACGGGAACCCGGTCCGGGGATCCGACGGGATCTCCGCGCCGCGCAAGGTGATGTCGGGATTGGGGCCGGTCGACCGGACATCGGCCCAAAGCAGGCCCGCGCCCGGTCCGCTCCATCGGGAATCGTCATAGCCCGGAGCGGTCCAGGTGACGCCGTCCAGGTCGGCGGCGGTGTACCGCCACGCGTTGGTCAACGCGACGACCTCGTTGGTGGCGAGATAGCTCGCGGTCGTGAAGAGGAGGTTCGACGACGTGTGGATCGTGGCGCCCGCCGCGGACACGGCGCGGAAATAGTACGGCGTGCCGGGCACCAGCCCGGTGACCAACGCGGCATGCGTCGTGGTCGCGTTGGCCTGGAGCAGAGTGGCGGAACCAAGGTCCTCCGTGGTTCCGTACTCGATCTGCGTGGTCGCCGGTGCGGTGGTGGTCCAGGTGATGGTGGCCGCGTCGTCGTCCGCGAGCGCCACGACGTCGCTGATGAACCCGGGCAGCGGCTTCGCGAAGACACCGAGATGTCCGCCGACCGTGCGCTCCTTGCCGGAATCGGCGACCGCGCTGGGACGGTTCAGCCGTTTGACGGCCCCGGTGCTGTCCTCGGCGGACATCGTGGTGGATCCGCCGCCGTCCATGTTGATGCCGTCATGCGCGCCGAGCAGCAGCAGCCAAGCGGCTGTCTCGTAGTCATAGGCACCGTCGCTGTAACCGCCTTGGCGTCCGTCGATGGCGAGCAGGTACAGGTAGCGGTGGTCAGCGGAGAGCCCGATTGCGGTGCGCGGGTTCGGCTGATGGACGAATCCGCCGCTGCCGAGGTATTGGCGTCCGATGTTCACGCCCGCGACGAGGACCGGGTAATCGCCGCTGACGGCGGTCCAGATGCCCGTGGTGTCGGTCGCCGGCCAGTTCGTGTGGACGATCTTGGCGTGGTTGGCGGCGTCGACCATGAGCGTCGCCGCGTAGGAGGGTCCGTTGGCGGGCGAGACCAGTTCGCCGCGGCTGATGGACAGGCCGGACACCGCCATCGGTGTTCCTTCCGGTAGGTAATAATCTTGTGGGTTGAAGAACCCGGCGTTGATCCCCACCTGCGCGCCGTTGAGCTTCACGAATCGGCTCACCGTCATCCCGGCCGTCTCGCGGAGATTCGCCTGGTAGTCGGCGATGCGCGGCGAGCTGAGCAGGCGGATGTCCGGATCGTTGAGGTCGATCCGCAGCGCGTTCGCGACCATCAGGTTGGAGAAATCCCCGCCCCGCGTCGTGTTCGTGGCGATGACGTGGTCGATGCCCTTGAATTTCGGGACCCAAGCGCCGAGCTCCGGAACGGCCCCCGCCGGCAGCAGGTCGATGAGGAAGAGGCAGCACGCGAGCGGCCTGAGGAAAGACATCCAGAGAGGTTTCATGCGAAGGAGGAGCAGGAGGTGGTGCCGCCGCGGGTCAGTTGCCGCTGTAGCGGTAGGCGTAGCCCGGGATCGGGTCGCGCATGTAGGCGGGGTTGTGGCCGTCGTGGTAGATCTTGATGAAGTCGACATGGCCGTCGACGAAGGCGACGACGCTCTCGGCATCCCGGTAGAAGGGCGAGTTCTGGTCGCCGGTGCGGCTGCGATGCCACGAGAGAGGCCCGTGGGCGGTCCACTCCATCGTCAGCAAAGTGCGCTTGGGTTCGCTGATCGCGGACACCGCCCATCCGGCGATGTTCGGCGCTCCGGCGATGACGACGCCGTTGAAATTGTAGCTGCCGTAGCTGAAGCGCTCGCTCTGGTGGAACGGTCGCGGGTCCGAATAGCCCCGGTCGTCGGGGCAGGCGAAGACATGGTCGTTGGTCGAGGAAGGTCCCTTGAGCCCGAGGTACCCTTTCACCTGTTCCTTGTACGACCACTGGAGCTCGCCGGGTTGGTCCGGGACGATGCCGGGAAGGTTCTTCGAGTGGTCGTCGCTGAACTGCAGCACGGCGCGATCGACCTGGCCGAGGTTCGAGGTGCATAGCGCCAGACGTGCCGCACGCCGGCTCCGGGTGACCGGGACGACCACCGCCGCGGCGAGCACGGATGCCGCTGCCAGCGCCGCCACCAAGTCGTGCGACGTGAAGGCGCCCCTACGCGGGGTGGAGGTGGCCGCGACGCGTGGCTCGGCGACAAAGGTGGCGTTTGGCGGCTTCATCGCGCAGTTCCGGGGATCGCGGGTCCAGCGAGGGCGGCCAGATCGAGACGCTCGTAGAGCGCGTCGAAGGGCTCGCGTCCGGCATCGGGCACCAAGGTTGTACCGGCCTTGGCCGGCCGGCTCACGACGGCCGCATGGAGGAGCCCTTGACCGCCCAAGGCCTTGAGTTCTTGGGTCCCGAAGATACCGCCGGGGCAAAAGGCGACGACCTTGGGCTTCACCGCACCGAGGCTTGCGCGCTGTTCGTCGCTCAACAGCGGCGCTCCCATGAACGACACGACGACGTCGCCGACCGCGCCGTGCCGGAGCAGTTCGTGGAGATCGCCCGCCGGGACCTGCAACGGTCGCAGTGGATCGACCTGGAGCGCTTGGACGACGGGGTCCTTGCCTCCGTTCTTCTTCAGTTCGCGGGTGAAGCTGCCCAGCGCGATGTCGATGGCCGGTTGCTTGAAGGTGCTCGTGTCCCGTGCCAGCACGGTCACGCTCCCGCCCGGTCCGAGCAGACGGACGGCTTCTCGCGCCAGCGCGAGGCCGATCTCGTCGTGGATGCGCGGTTCGACACGGGGCGGAAGGCCGGAGGTCACGGCCCAGATGGCCGTCCACGAGGCGAGGACCACTGCGACCGAAAGGACCGAGGTCGAGGTGCGGGTCCTCATGCGAGGGAAGGTGGATTCATCGGGCGCGCGGTCGGTGTCTCAGAACACCGCGCGCGGTTTCGAGAAGACGACATTGGTCAGGCCGCTCGCCAAGGCGGAGCTGATCTGCGCGCGCAGGGCAGGGGTCTTGGTGTTCTGCACGCTACCGTCGGCCAGGGCGAGATTGCCGTTCAGCGCGTGCAGGTTCTTGTCCCACGCGGCGTCGATCGAGGTGCCGAGGAAGATGCTCCACTGGGGATCCACACCCCCACCGCCGCCGGTGATGTTGCTGTCGCCGCCGACGATGGTCTGGGGCTTGGTGTCGTCCGCCTTGGTGCCGACGAAGTAGCTCACGTTGGCGGCGCCATCGAGGTTCGCCCAATTGGTGCCCGGTTTGCGGGCCTTGTCCGTCGGGCACAACAGGATCCGGGGAGACCCCAGTTCGTTCGAGCAGAGCCGGAAGTGGTCGGTCCAGTCGGGCGACCCGAGGCTGCCTTCGTTGGTCGAGGCGAGCTGCCACGGATAGCGGTCGCGGTGGTCGTTGGCCCAGACACGGAATCCAAGGCTCATCTGCCGGAGGTCGTTGAGGCAGACGGTCTGCTTCGCCTTCGATTTCGCTTTCGCCAGCGAGGGCAACAGCAAGCCGGCCAGGATCGCGATGATCGCGATCACGACCAACAGCTCGATCAGCGTGAATGCTTTGTGTTCTCCGGTCGGTGTCATCGTTCCCTTCTCCAGTCCGCCACGGGCGTCGCCGTCCGAGCCCGGCCCCGTCCAAGGACCGGTCGGCCGCGTGGCGAATCGTAGCAGAGGACTCCCTCGAAGTAAGCACGACTTGCGCCAGATTCGGGCGGGGGTGGCGCCCCGCACCCACGCTTCGGCAGGCGCCGCGGCCGAAAGCCCCGCTGGCGGAATAGGCCGGCTCCCGTCTACGCTGCGCTCGTGCCCGCTGGGATCGCCATCATCGTGCCGATGTTCAACGAGTCGGCCAATGTCGCGCCGCTCGTCGACGAGATCGTGCGCCTGTTCGACGCCGAACCGCGTCCTT
>CANGMH010000164.1 GCA_947454005.1 Verrucomicrobiota bacterium | reverse complement strand
CGGTTCTTCACCGAGCTGGGCGCGGACATCGAGAAGACCCGTCGCGCCGGTCCGTCTTTCTTCAAGCCCGACCACTTCAAGGACCTGTCGGCGCTCAAGGCCAAGCTCTCCGCCGGCGCGGATCCGCTCTCCGCCTGGCTCAAGCCGCAGCTCGGTGCCGCCGTCGGCGGCGATGCCGCCGCCCTTGCCGCGGCGCTCAACAAGGTGATCGACGGCCCGTCGCTCCACCGGGATCCGAAGCGCTTCGCCGGATCGAAGCTCTCCGACCGCACGCGGCGCTTCGCCGCGCAGGACCCGACCACGGCCAACCGCGTCCGCCTCAACCGCCTGCTGCTCGAGGAGGCCTATCCCGGCCTCATCGAGCCCGGCCTCGGCGGCCTCTACCCCGACCGCGAGATCCTCATCGCCACGCCGGAGGATTCCTCCCGGACCTTCCAAGAGTACTCGGCCGATGCAGCGCGACGCTACTCGCTCGGCCAGCTGGAAGCCGGCGAGGTCGTGACGCCGCTGCAGGACGGACGCGTGTCCGTCTCCGGACAGGTCGCGGTCATGGCCATCAACGGCCTGCTCACCAAGGTCATGTTCGACCGCAACCCGGACCACGAGTTCTACATCGAGGAGAGCTTCCCGCTGAAGTGGATGTACCCGCACCTCGTGCCCTACGGCATCATCCTGAAGATCGAGCGGAACCCCGTCGCCGACCTCACCGAGGAGCAGATCAACCGCGACCACGATTTCTGGAAGCAGTATTCGGCCCGCTTCATCGGCGACTGGATCGACCGCGACACGCCGGTCCGGGATATCTGCGCCTTCGCGCTGCGCACCTACAAGCGCCGCGAGCTGGCCGGTTTCGCCGGCGACCCGAAGTTCGTCCGCGACGACAACGCGCAGAAGGCGTTCAGCAAGCTCCGCAACGCCCAGGGCAAGAGCGTGTACGCCTGGCGCGCCCAGACGTCGACCAACCCGGTGCAACAGCAGCGCTACGTCAAGGAGGCCGAGTTCGCCCTCAAGCAGGCGTTCGCCTTCTGCCCCTACAGCCCGGAGACGGTCTTCAACCTCGCCTCGCTGCTGGCATCGACCGGCCGCTACGAGGACGCGTATCTCGTCGCCTCCACCTGCTACGAGTTCGACACCGACAACCTCGGCGTGCGGGACCTCGTGCGGCAGCTCGAGGGCCTCAAGAAGAGCGCCGGCAACAACGCCGAGGTGTATTCCAACCTCCAGGGCCAGATCAACCCCACCAACTTCGCCGGGACGCTCGCCGTGGCGGCGGCGTACTTCCAGACCGGTCGTTCGAACGAGGCGGTGGGCGTGCTCGACATGCTGCTGAAGAACGCCAACGACGCGAGCTCCGTGCTCCAGCTGGCCGAGACCTACCGCGAGATCGGCCGCGCCGACCGAATGGAACAAGCGCTGCGCCGCCTCACCACCGTGACGCCCGACAGCGCGGAGGCCTGGCTCAACCTCGCCGCGCTGCAGGGCGCCCAGGGCAACACCACCGATGGCAACGCGAACCTCGCGAAAGCCTTCGCGCTCAGCGACGGGCGGATGGCGACCAACGCCAAGGCACCGGATCTCCGCAAGATGTTCGGCACCGACAAACGGTTCGAGGCCATCCGCGCCGTGCTGAAGGCACGTTGACCTCCGCCCGCGTCCCGGCGGATCCGCCGGGACACGGTGCTCAGGGTTCTTTCCGCGCGGCCGCAGGGGCGTCGACCGGCACCGTCGGCGCGAGCTTTTCCGCGAGGTTGCGCTCCAGCCGTTGTTTCATCTGGAGGTACATCTCGTTGGTCACGCTGGCGAGATGCTGGCGGGTCTGGTCATGGCGGCCGGCCCGGAGGTTCCAGCGGGCGAGATGCAGGTGGACGCCCTCGCGCTCGACCGCGTCGCGGGCGATGCCCATGGCGTTCGTCCATGACGCCATCGCTTGGTCGGCGAGACGGATCTCCGCGGCACGGGCCTCGTCCGGCGTGGCCGTGGGCGGCGGCTTGATCCCGTAGAACGTCTGGGCCACGTCCGAAGCGAGCGGGAAGTTCCGCGGATCGAGCTTCACCGCGCGGTCGTAGAGCGAGAGCGCCTTGGCGAACACCGCCTGCTCGTCGCATCGGAAGTAGTTCGTCGCGTCGCGTCGGAAAAGGAACACCAGCGTGCCGAAGTTGTGCTGGTAGGTCGGCTCGTCCGGGGCCAGACGGATCGCCTCGTCGTAGTAGGGGAAGGACTTCTCCACCGGACCGATGTGGGCATAGATGTTGGCGAGGTTGTTCCATGCCGCCGGGTCCTTCGGGTCGAGTGACCGGGCCTTCTCGTACACGGCGATGGCTTCCTCCTCTCCACCGGTGTCGTGGAGGAAACTGGCGTAGGCCATGTGGCCCTTCGCATGGTCCGGATGCTTCCGGACGAACTCCTGGTAGCGTTCGCGGACGGGTTTGAAGAGCTCATCGATCCGCCCCCGCACCGTGAGGGCCGACGGAGCGGTGAGCGGATCGGCCGCGTTCTCGGCCTGGTCGAGGAGCTTCTGCGCCTTGTCCTGCGCGGCATCGTCGTCGGCCATCAACTGCCGGAGTTCGGCCATCACCGGGTCGGCTTGGTCGGCGGGCGCGACCGCGGCCAACGGGACGCCGGTGGTCCCGGCGACGAGGTTGCTGAGCGCGGCGGGCGGATTCGTGGCCAGCAGGACGCCCAATGCACCGATGAGGAGAACGCTCATGGAGGCGACGCTAGCGGAGGTCGCGGCGGTTACAAGGGGACTCCCTGAACCGCCCCCGGGGAGCGGACTGCTCCTCCGACGACGGCGACCTGCGACGACCAGCGCCCGGCAGGATCCGCCAAGAACCGCTCCGCGACGGACCGCGAAAACGCCTCTGAAAAAGCAGGAGACGCCACGACGAAGCGCCACATTCCGGAGGCTCCGGGAACCGCCCCGCAACGGATCCACCGCCGACCTAGATTCCTTGGCAGGCACTCAGGAGGAGCCGGTCCCCGTGGACACCGTGCGTCGCTGTTTTTCCCGACACAGCGGCTTGACCCCCGGCCGGGCCGTCGCGGAGCCTGCCAAAGGCGCTCACAGCCTGTCTGCCGGCGTCGCACATCACATGACATCATCCCGTCTGTCCCTTATCGCCATGTCCGCACTCATCGCCGGCGCTGCGCTCGCGCAGGACAAGCCCGACCTGAAAGACCCGAAACTCCGCGTCAGCTACGCCATCGGAACCGACATCGGAACCAAGATGAAGGAGCAAGGCCTGGAGATCGACCCCAAGGCCCTCGCCGCCGGGCTCGCCGACGCGTTCGCGGGCAAGCCCGCGCTCACGCCCGCCGAGATCGGCCAGACGTTGACCGAGTTCAGCAAGGACATGCAGTCGAAGATGATGGCCAAGCAGAAGGCGGCCGGTGAGGAGAACGTCAAGAAGGGCGAGGCGTTCCTCGCCGCCAACGCCAAGAAGGACGGCGTGAAATCCACCGCCAGCGGCCTCCAGTACAAGGTCCTGAAATCGGGCACCGGCAAGACGCCCAAGAGCAGCGACACCGTCAAGGTCCACTACCACGGCACGTTGATCGACGGCACGGTGTTCGACAGCTCGGTGGACCGCGGCGAGCCCGTGAGCTTCCCGGTCGGCGGCGTCATCCCCGGCTGGACCGAGGCGCTCCAGCTCATGAAGGAAGGCGACAAGTGGCAGATCGTCCTCCCGTCCAAGATCGCCTACGGCGAACAGGGCGCGGGCGGCAAGATCGGGCCCAACAGCGTGCTCGTGTTCGACGTCGAACTGCTCGCCATCGAAGCGGACAAGTGACCTGACGACACCATCCCTCGTGCCAAGCAAAGGCGGCCTCCGGGCCGCCTTTTCTTTTTCTCCGCCCCGCTCCGTCGATGACAAAGGGCGACCCCGTCGCGACATCGCGCCGCGCGGGCCGGCGACGCGCCGGAAGATTTCCTGCAACCGCATGGCCTCGCCGCGTGTGGTTGATGGCATCCGGGCCAAGGCGCCCGGAAGAGATCCCGAAACCAAAGATCCATCGTCATCATGAGAACCCCGTTCCGCACCGTCACCGGCGTCGCCCTGCTCTGCGCCGCGCTCGCCTTCCCCGCCATCGCCGAGACCGCGCCCGCCGGCGCGATCGATTTCGGCAAGCTCACACCCGCCGCCGACGGCGGGCAGTTCGTCGAGGTGAACATCAAGGGCAACCTCCTCAACATGGCCGCCCGCCTCGCCGCCAAGGAGGAGCCCGAGATCGCCGACCTGCTCAAAGGCATCCAATCCATCCGCGTCAACGTCGTCGGCCTCGACGAGGGCAACCGCGCCGAGACCCAGGCCCGCATCAAGGCCGTCCGCGGCGAGCTCGACGTCAAGGGCTGGGAACGCGTCGTCTCGGTCAGCGAGAAGGACCAGGACGTCGGCATCTACCTCAAGACCCGCGGACAGGACGCCGTGGAAGGACTCGTCGTCACCGTCATCGAGAACGGCAAGCAGGCCGTGCTGGTCAACATCGTCGGCGACATCCGCCCCGAGAAGCTCGCCGATCTCGGCGAGAAGCTCGGCATCGAGCCGCTCAAGAACCTGCACCAGACCTCCGGCAAGCATACCGAGAAGTCCCGGAAACCGGAGACGTCCGAAGACAAGAAGTGAGCCGCAAAAGCGTGGCGGCCCGCCGGGCCGCCGCCTTTTCCCCATCGCGTTCTCCATGAATCCACCGACACCACGCTCCCGCACCTCGCGTTGGCAGCGCTTCTGGATCGCCGTGCTCGTCGTCTTCGTGCTCGGTCCGGTCCTGTTGGCCGGCGCGATCACCTTGACCGTGCTGAACGCGCTGTACGTCGGATCCGACACGGCCGCCCTGCGCGAGGTCGTGGCGCCTAGCCTCGCCCAAGGTTGGCACAAGGAAGCCGAGGGCCACGTCGGTTGGTTCCCGTTGGCGCTGGCACGGATGGCGGTCCGTTTCGCTCCGGTCGACCCCGAGGTTCGGCTGGCACTCAGCGCGCTGCGGAACGCCGAGGTCTCCGTCCACGCCCGGCATGCCGACGGCCCGTCGGCCGGTCGCGGCACCTTGCTCTCCGACGCCGACCGCGTGATGGAGGCGCGCGGATGGGAACGTCTGGTCGGCGCGGTCGAGCATCGAGATCTCGTCCTCGTGTACGTGCCGAAAAACGTCTCCTCAGCGCACGACATCGAGGCCTGCGTGCTCGTCCTGGAGCCCCGGCACCTGGTCGTCGCCTCCGTGCGCGCCGACCTGGAGCTGCTGTTGGAACTCGCCCGTCGACGCCCCGAGTGGCAGGAGGGACACCGTCGGCTCCAGGTCGCCGCACGGGCGGACCGCTGACCGGGATCGGGACGGCGCACTTCAAGACCGCGCACCGGAGACCGGTGACGGTACCCGCGACTTCGGCCCTGACCGGGACCGGTTGTCCCCTTGCGCAGCGAGCGGTGGCCCCTTTCAATGCCAGCTCTCGCACGATGCCCGTCCCCGTCCAACGCCCTGTCTGCAACCGCTGCCGTCGACCGTCGTCGGCCTGCTGGTGCGCGGCGTTGACACCTGTCGCGACGGCGACGCGCGTGGTCTTCCTGCAGCATCCCCGCGAGGCGAGGGTCGCGATCGGCACCGCCCGCATCGCTCACCTCGGGCTGGCCGGGAGCGAACTGCACGAAGGGGTCGAGTTCGCGGAGCATCTCCGCGTCGCGGGGCTCGTCGCCAGCCCGGGCACGGCCCTGCTCTTCCCCGGCGAGGGCGCCGTGGCGCCGGATGCGCTCGAGCATCCGCCCGAGACGTTGCTGGTGATCGACGGCACCTGGCCGCAGGCGCGGAAGATGATGGCGCTGAACCCCGCCCTGCGCGCGCTGCCGCGCATCGGCTTCATGCCGCGCAAACCCGGTAACTACCGGATCCGACGCGAGCCGAAGGCCCACTGCGTCGCCACCGTGGAGGCGGTCGTCGAGGTGCTGGCGGCGTTCGAGGGCGACGGCTCGCGGTTCGGGCACCTGTTGCGCGCGTTCGACTCGATGGTCGACCGACAACTCACCGCGACCGCCGCCCGCGTCGAGGTGCCGCGGCGGCGGCTGAAGACCTGCGATCCATGGTGGATCTCCGACGCGGTGCCCGACCTCGGGACGTTGTTGCCGCGGCTCGTCGCCGTCGCGGCCGAGGCGAACGCCCACGGTCGCGGCGTCGATGTCCCGGGGAAGCCCGAGCTCTTGCAGCTCGCAGCGACCCGTCTCGGGACCGGTGAAACCTTCCACGCCTTTCTCGCGCCGCGTCGCCCGCTCGCCGCCAACGCCGCCCGCCATCTCGATGTACCCGCCGAGTCGATCCTCGGCGGGCGCGCGGTCGACGACGTGCTCGCCGATTGGGAACGCTTCATCCGTCCGGACGACCACCTGATCGGCTGGGGCGGACACAGCTGGGGATTGCTGGAGCAGGAAGGATGGCGTCCGGCACAGCCGCCGATCGACCTCCGCTTGATCGCCGCGCATCGCCTCAAACGTCGGCCGGGCGCGTCGGACGCCGCCGTGCTCGCGATCGGCGGGACGCTCGACGCCGTCCCGGCGGCGCCCGGGCGCGCCGGGCGGTCCGTCCGTGCCGTCTCCGCGTTCATCCATGCGTTGCTCGAAGAGAAACGCGCGGCCTTCCCGCCCTGATCCGACAGCGCCCGTCTCAACCGATCCGTCCCGATGACCACGCACTCCATGAGCACTTGCTTGATCGCCCTGCTGTCGCTCGCGCTCCTCGCGCCCCGCGCGATCGCGCAGACGAATTGGCCCCAGTTCCGCGGTCCGCAAGCGGCAGGCATCGGGACCGACCCCGCCCTTCCCGACCGCTGGTCCGCCACCGAGAACGTCGCCTGGAAGACCGACCTGCCGGGCCGCAGCTGGTCCTCGCCGATCGTCTGGGGCGACCGCGTCTTCGTCACCGCCGTCGTCGACCTCGGCGTCTCCGAACCTCCGAAGAAAGGTCTCTACTTCGGCGGCGATCGGCCGGAACCGCCCAAGTCGGAACACCAGTGGAAGGTGTTCTGCCTCGATCTCGCGACCGGCAAGGTGCGTTGGGAACGGACCGTCCATCGCGGAGCGCCGGCCACTCCCGTCCACCTGAAGAGCACCTACGGTGCGGAGACGCCGGTCGCCGACGCCGATCGGGTCTACGCGCTGTTCGGCGGGGTCGGTGTGTCCGCCTTCACCCACGACGGCGATCCGGTGTGGTCCCGACATCTGGAACCGCGCAAGACCCGTTACGGTTGGGGTTCCGCGGCCTCGCCGGCGCTCCACGGCGGACGGCTCTTCCTCGTGGACGACAACGACGACCAAGCGCAGATGACGGCGCTCGACGCGCGCACCGGCACCGAGATCTGGCGCACCGACCGCGACGAGAAGAGCAACTGGTCCACGCCCTTCATCTGGCAGAACGGCCGGCGCACCGAGATCGTCACCACCGGCACGCGCGCGGTCCGCAGCCAAGACCTGGACGGCAAGCCGCTCTGGTCGTTCCAAGGCATGTCGAGCATCGCCATCCCCACCCCGGTCGCGGGCGACGGGCTGCTCTTCGTCAGCTCCGGCTACGTGGGCGACAAATTCCGCCCGCTCTACGCGGTCCGGCCCGGCGCCGACGGCGACATCACGCTCAAAGCCGGCGACACCGCGAACGCCTCCATCGCATGGTCCGATCCCGTGGGCGGACCGTACAACCCGTCTCCGTTGCTCCATGACGGGCGGCTCTACGTGCTGTTCGACCGCGGGCTCCTGACCTGCCGCGACGCGAAGACCGGCAAGATCCTCTACGACCGGGAGCGGCTGCCCGAAGGCCTCGCGTTCACCGCGTCGCCCTGGGCCGCGGGCGGACGGATCTTCTGCCTCAACGAGGACGGCCTCTGCTTCGTCGTCCGCGCCGGGGACCGGTTCGAGCTGCTCCGCACCCTCAAGCTGGCCGACGACGACATGTGCATGGCCACGCCGGCGATGGCGGGCGACCGGTTGCTGATCCGCACCTCGGCGCGGCTCTACTGCATCCGGGCCGCCCGGCCCGACCGCGGCTGACACGACCCGGAGGCCGACGCGAACGATTCGATGCCTGCGTTGACTCGGCCGCTGACCGGCCCGATTCTCGCTTCCGTCCCTGAGATGAAGCACCCGACCGCCGAGCTGTTCTGGAAGATCGTTGGCACACCCGAGCTCCCCGAGCTCGGCCAGGGTCCGCGTGCCGGCGTGACCGCGCTCAAGCGTCTCCAGGGCCAGCTCGACGAGGTCCTCGCCGGCTCCGGGACCGGGGAAGAGGACCGCGCCCTGCTCCGTGCCGTCGCCTTCCTTTACCACGACCACCACGACGCCGCGCACGACATCGTGCAGGACCTGTCCGACGCCGACGGATCGCTGCTCCACGGCATCCTCCACCGCCGCGAGCCGGATTACTGGAACGCCAAGTACTGGTTCCGCCGGTTCGTTGCCCATCCCGCCCACATCGCGCTCGGCCGGAGGATCCCGTCGCTGGTGACCGGGACCACCGGCGCGGCGGCGGCGAAGGAGATCACCCGGCCGGGTGCGTTCGATCCGTTCGCGTTCGTCGACGCCGTCGAGGCCGCGGCCCGCCGGCCCGCGGACGACCCCGAGAGCCTCTGGCTCCGGACGGTCCAGCACGCGGAGTTCGAGGAGATCGTGGCCCACCTGCTGTCGTGAACGAGTTCTACACGGTGCTGTCCGCGGTCCTGCCGGTGTTCTGCCTCGCGATCGTCGGCGTGGTGCTGCGCAAGGTCGAGTGGCTCACCGAGGAGGCCGACGCCAGCCTGATGCGCGTCGTGGTCAACGTGCTCACGCCCGCGCTGATCCTCGACAAGGTGCTGGGCAACGAGGCGCTGCACCGGGCGGAGAACCTGCTCCTTCCTCCGGTCCTCGGGTTCGGCGGCGTCGCGCTCGGCGTGTGGATCTGTTGGCTGGTGCGCGACCGTCTGGCGCTCGGCGGCGAGAAGGTCGGCCGGACCTTCGCCGCGGCGGCGGGCATCCAGAACTACGGCTACGTTCCGCTGCCCCTCATCGCGCAGCTCTTCCCCGGCAACACCGCCGGCGTGCTCTTCGTCCACAACCTCGGCGTCGACATCGCGATGTGGACCATCTGCCTCGTCGCCCTCGGCCACGGCGGCCGGCGGGAATGGCGACGCCTGCTGAGCGCGCCGATCGTCGCCGTCGTGGCGGCGCTCGCGCTGAACACGCTGCAGGCCGGCGATTGGATGCCGAAGTTCGTGCTCACCTCGGCGCACATGCTCGGCGCCTGCTGCTTCCCGCTCGGTTTGGTGCTGACCGGCGCCATCCTCG
>CANGMH010000163.1 GCA_947454005.1 Verrucomicrobiota bacterium | reverse complement strand
CCCGCCGAAGCCCGCTGCGCCGCCGGCGAAATAGCAGGGGCTCCGAACTCCCGGTCCGCGTGTCGAGGTCCGACGCGGCCGGGGTTCCCGGGCAAGCCGAAGCGGCCCGCACTCCCGGAGAGGTCGCGTTGTCCGCCGCGGTTTTTTCGACGGTCAAGCGACGGGGGCTCGATCCGGAGTTTGCCTGCGCCGGTTTTGCCGGGAGACTCGCTCCATGCCGAACGGATACGATATCGCCGAAGCCGACAGCCTCGCACCCGGCAGAGCCCGGACCGTGGAGGTCCGCGGCCGGCGCCTGACGCTGGTCAACCTCGACGGACGCTTCCACGCGATCGACGACGCCTGCCCGCACCGCGGAAGCTCTTTGGGCGAGGGCTTCTTGGACGGCTGCGTGCTGCATTGCCCGCTGCACGGATGGGGCTTCGATGTGACGACCGGGGCGTGCGACGTGCGCCCCGACAAACCGGTGCGGACGCATCCGGTCTCCGTCCGCGACGGCAAGGTGTGGGTGGAACTGGACGCGGCTTAGGCGCGGGCGCGCGACGGCGCCGTCAACGGCCGGCGAGTCTGCGCAATGTCTGGGCGAGCGCTCCGGCGCGTCCGTGGCCGAGGAGGCGCCGGAGCGCGATGGTCCCGGTCGCCTTGGCCCAAGCGTGCTTGCGGGCCTCGGCATGGAAGCGTCGTCCGGCCTCGTGGTCGCCGATCTCGGCGCTGGACCGCGCCATCTTCAGATACGCCTCGCACCGGCCTTTCGCGCCGAGCCAAGGCAGCTCGGGCGTCCGCGTCTCCATCAGGCGGATCCGCGCGCGGGCGATCTCCGCGGCGCGGGTGGAGGTGAGCGAAGCCGCGTGCCGACGGTAGCGGTAGAGGTCGCGGTGGAGCGGCGCGAGGCGGAAGCGCATGCTCGCGCGCAGCCAGAAATCCCAGTCCTCGACCAACGTCCACGCCGGATCGTAGCCGCCGAGCTGCTGCTGGACGGCGCGCCGGTAGAGGAAGCAGGCGTTGACGCTGTTGATCCACGCCAGCTCGTGCGGCTCCGGGGCGCGCCATGGCCCGATGTCGCGGCCGTCGTCGTCCATGTCCATCGCGTCGGCGTAGACGAGGTCGACATCCGGATGCGCGTCGAGGAAACCCGTCAAAGCGGCGAGCGCATCGGGACGATGCTCGTTGTCGTCGGATGTCCAGGTGAGCAGCTCGCCGCGGGCGTGGCCGAACCCGATGTTCAGCGAGCGCGGCAGGCGCTGGTTGGTCTCGTTGCGGTAGGCGCGGATCCGCGGGTCCGAGGCCGCCAGGTCCGCGATCAGCGCGGGCGTCGAGTCCTTGGAGCAATCGTCGATGATGACGAGTTCCCAATCGGTGAAGGTCTGGGCGCGGATCGCCGCGACGGCGCCGGCAAGGTATCGGGAGCCGTTGTAGGTCGGCAGGACGATGGAGACGCGCGGCGTGCTCATCCCGGCGGGTGGTCGAGCAGGACCTGGACGATCCGCTCCGATGCATGGCCGTCGCCGTACGGGTTCGGCCGCGGTGTGGAGGTCCCGGCCGTGCGCAGGCTTGCCGTCGCCTCGGCGACGATGCGGCCGCGGTCCGTGCCGACGAGCCGGACGACCCCGGCGTCAACGCCTTCGGGGCGCTCGGTGGTGTCGCGCATCACCAGCACCGGCACACCGAAGCTCGGCGCCTCTTCCTGGATCCCGCCCGAATCCGTCAGGATCAGCGCCGCGCGCCGCATCGCCTGGACCATCGTCACGTAGTCGAACGGCGCGACGAGGTGGACGTTGGGCAGGCCGGCGAGGATCTCGCCGACGGGCGCGCGCACGTTCGGGTTGAGGTGGACGGGGTAGACGAAGTGGACGCCTTCCGCCGCGAAGGTCGCCGCGAGGTCGCGGACGGCGTGGCAGAGCTCGCGGAAAGGTCCGCCGAAGCTCTCGCGCCGGTGGGCGGTGACGAGCACGAGACGCCGGTGGGGCGGGAGCTCGGCGAGCGGGCCGGTCGCGATGTCGTACGGCAGCGCCGCGACATGGTGCAGGGCGTCGACCACCGTGTTGCCGGTGACGTGGATGCGGTCGGGCGGGACGTTCTCGCCGAGCAGGGCGTCGCGGGAACGCGTCGTCGGGGCGAAATAGGCCGTCGCCGAGAGGTCCGCGATGCGGCGGTTCATCTCCTCGGGGAAGGGGCGCCCCATGTCGCCGGTGCGCAGGCCGGCCTCCACGTGGCCGAACTTCACCCGGTGGTAGAACGCCACGAGCGAGGCGACCATCACCGATGTCGTGTCGCCCTGGGCCAGGATCCAGTCGGGCCGCTGCTCGCGGACGACGGCGTCGAGACCGGTGAAGAGCGCGGCGGTGAGCTGCGGGAGCGATTGGTCGGGCCGCATCACGTCGAGGTCGATGTCGGGGCGCAGGCCGAAGAGCGCGAGCACCTGGTCGAGCATCTGCCGGTGCTGGCCGGTGGAGACGACGACGCTCTGGAGGCGGTCCGGACGGCGCGCGAGCTCCCGGACGACCGGGGCCATCTTGATGCCTTCGGGGCGCGTGCCGATGACGCTGAGGACGCGGATCATGGTTCAGGCCGCGCCGAGGCGGCGGAGGGTCCCGAGCACCGCGTCGCGACCGGCGGAGCGGGGATGGAGACAGCAATAGTTCACGACGTCGCCCGGGACGTCCTTGAGCACGACCTTCTTGACGTGGCCGACCTCGGGCACGCTCCAGAACTCGTATCCGCGGTCGGCCAGGCGTCCGAGGACGGAGCGGGCGGATTCGCCGATCTGGTTGGCCATGCGGTCGCCGGTCTCGAGCAGCCATAACGGCGGGGCGTCGGCGTCGAGCAACGAGCGAGCGCCGTCGATCACCCGGGCCTCGTAGCCCTCGACGTCGACCTTCATCGCCGCGACGGGGCCGGGCCGGGTCTTGGCGAGATGCAGGTCGAGCGTGGTCAACGGCACCGGGAAGGAATGCCGCGAGCGGGCGCCGTCCCATTCGAGGATCGAGTGGGAGCCGTCGTCCCACTGCTCGGCCTCGTGCAGCGTGACGGTGCCTTCCTCGGCGCCGATCGCGCAGCGGAACAGCTCGAGACGGTCCTCCCAGCCGTTGAGCCGGATGTTGGCGAGCAGGCGGTCGCCGAGCCGGGGGACGGGCTCGAAGGCGTGGATCCGCGCGCCGGTGCTGGCGGCGACGAGCGTGTGGTTGCCGATGTTCCCGCCGACATCGAGGAACAGGCGTCCGGGCCCGAGCACGGATTGCAGGATGGCGGCGCTGAGCGGTTCGTAGGCGCCGTGGGCGAGGATCTGGCTCTGGATGTACTCGGCCGGGTTGTCGATGATCACCCGCGCGCCGCAATCCATCCGCCATCCGCGGCGCCGGCCCAGCCAACGGCCGGGCACGCCGACGAGGCCCGGGCGCGCGCCGAGACGGATCAACCGGCGCTTGATCTTGCTGGGAAGGCTGTCCGCGCTCATAGGTTCGCTCTCAGGGGACGGCGGGGTCGGGGATCCGTTCGGCATCGGCCCACGGCAGCCCGAGGCGCAGCACACCGGGCCAGACGCCCTTGAAATGGCCGCGCACCGGGGATTCCGCGTCGCTGTCCACCGTCTCGAAATGGAGGATGTCCGGCTGCAGCACGCTGCCGACGTCGGGATCGTAGAAGACGAGCTGGATGAGCACCGACACGCGGTCCTCGGCGAAGACCTGCGCCGGGATCAGCAGCCGCTTGCGGTAGCGTCCGGGCCCGAGCTGGTTGGGCTTCCAGTCGCAGCGGTTGAACAGGCAGGTGCCGAGCGAGTTGGTGAAGGTGCAGCCGGCGATGAGGTCGCGTACCGGCCGGAGCACCTGGAACTCCACCTCGATCTCCATCGGGCGGTTGATGTCGATGACACCGCTGAGCTCGGCGTCCTGGTACTCGCGCCCGGCCAGCAGCCGCACCCGGTCGTCGCCCGGCGCCTGGCGCGGACCGTCCGAGGGCCAGTCCCAGGTGCGCTCGGCGACCTGCTCGGCGTCGTGCGCGAGGTAGTCGCGCACGATGGTCGCCGCGTCGCCGACGGCCTGGAGCCTGCCGCCCTTGAGCCAGATCGCCTTCCGGCAGAGCTGGGTCACGGCGCTCATGTTGTGGCTGACGAAGAGCACGGTGCGGCCGTCGGCGGCGGTGACCTCGCCCATCTTTCCGAGGCATTTCTTCTGGAAAGTGGCGTCGCCGACGGCCAGCACCTCGTCCACCACGAGGATCTCCGGTTCCAGGAACGCGGCGACCGCGAACGCCAGGCGGACGTACATGCCGGACGAATAGCGCTTCACCGGCGTGTCGAGGAAGCGCTCGACCTCGGCGAAGGCCACGATGTCGTCGAACTTCCGCCGGATCTCCGCGCGCCGCATGCCGAGGATGGCGCCGTTGAGGTAGATGTTCTCGCGGCCGGTCAGCTCCGGATGGAAACCGGTGCCGACCTCCAGCAGGCTGGCGACACGTCCGCGGATCCGGGCGCGTCCCGCGGTCGGCTCGACGATGCGGCTGAGGATCTTCAGCAGCGTGGATTTGCCGGCGCCGTTGCGTCCGACCACCGCGACGGCCTCGCCGCGCGGGATCTCGAAGCTGAGGTCGCGCAACGCCCAGAACTCGTCGCGCGTCGCGGACCCGCCACGTCCCGACAGGCGGCGGGCGAAGCCTTTCGCCGCGCCGGCCAGCACGTCGCGCAGCGCGACGTATCTTTCCCGCGGACGCTGGTCGAGCCAGTAGCGCTTGGAAAGTCCTTCGACCTGGATGGCGGAGCCGGACATGCGGTTCAGAGGAGGTCGGCGAGCCCGCGTTCCATCCGGCGGAAGTTCTGCACGCCGCTGAAAAGCAAAAGCGCGGCCGAGGCGCACGAGACGAGGAAGGTCGGCCAATGGAAATCCACCGCGCCGACCGACCAACGGAACCCGTCGATGACGCCGACCATCGGGTTGATGGCGTAGAGGAGCCGCCACTTCTCCGGCGTCAGGCTGCTCAGGTAGAGCACCGGCGAGGCGTAGAGACCGAGCTGGATGAGGAAGGGCAGGGCGTAGCGGAAGTCGCGGTACTTCGCGTTGAGCGCCGCGAACCACAGCCCGAGGCCCGCTGCCGCGGCGAAGGCCAGCGCGAGGAACAGAGGCATCGCGACGATGCGCCACGTCGGCCAGACGTGGAACCAGGCCATCACACCGGCGAGGAGGACGGTGGAGATCAGGAAATCGACCAGGCTCACGATCACCGCGCTGCCCGGCACGATCACGCGCGGGAAGTAGACCTTGGTGAGCAGGTTCGCGTTCTCGACCAGGCTGTTGCCGGCCTCGGCGACGGCGCTGGCGAAGAACTGCCACGGCAGGATCGCCGCGCAGATCAGGACCGGATAGGGCACCCCGCCTTCCGGGAGCTTCAGCCGGCGCGAGACCAACGTGAAGACCGCCATCATCATGAGGGGACGCAGCACCGCCCAGGCGATGCCGATGGCCGCCTGCTTGTAGCGGACGAGGATGTCCCGCCAGGCGAGGAAATAGAACAGTTCACGGTAGCGCCAGAGGTCGCGCCAGTATTGGCGCTCCGTTCGGCCCGCTTCGATGACGAGTTCCGGTTCCAGCATGGATGCGCGTGAGCGCGGCAGGCTTTAGGGGCCGGGGAAGGCGAATTCAAGCCGGAACGCCGCTCAACGCCGGATCCATCGCCGGGCTTTCAGCTCGGACCGGGGCAGCGAACCGTCCGCGACCGCCGCCACCGGCACCCGCAAGGACAGCGCCTGATGCAGCCGGCGGGCGAGTTCGTCGGCGACCGCAGGCGTCGTCTCGGCCTCGACCGCCAGCTCGGACATCGCTCCCCCGGTGTCGAGTGTGACGCGATATTCGCCGATGCCGTCCAGGCCTCGGACGATCTGTTCCACCGCCGACGGATAGATGTTCACGCCGCGGACGACCACCATGTCGTCCACCCGGCCGAGGATCCCGCCCGTCAGCCAGAGGGTCGACGATCGGAGGTCGGAGGTCGCAGGCAAGGCGGCGCGGACGAGGTCGCCGGTGCGGTAGCGGATCAACGGCGACGCGGCGCGGCGGAGCGTGGTCAGCACCAGTTCGCCGGTCTCCCCTGCGCCGACCGGGGCGCCCGTGGCCGGATCCAGCACTTCCGCGAAGAAGCTCCGCGTCATCACCGCCAAGGTCCCGGGGCGACCGGGCACCTCATAGGTCACCGGACCGACCTCGGTCATGCCGTGGTGGTCGAAGACCTCCGCGCCGGGCCATGCCTCCGCGATGCGGGCGCGCGTGGCGGGTAGGCTGCCGCCCGGCTCGCCGGCCACGATGATCCGGCGGATGCGGCAGCGGCCGAGGTCGAGCCCCTCGGTGCGCGCGGTCGCGGCGAGGTGCAGCGCGTACGTCGGCGTGCAGCAGAGCACGGTGCAGCCGTTCTCCAGCAGCACACGTGCCCGAAGAGCGGTGCTCATGCCGCCGCCCGGGAAGCACAGGCATCCGATTTTCTGCGCCGCCTCGAAGGCCAGCCAGAACCCGAGGAACGGGCCGAAGCTGAAGGCGAAGAACACCGGGTCCGCCGCCGTCACGCCCGCTGCCCGGAAGACCTCGCACCAATCGTCCTTCATCGCCTCCCACGACTCCGGAGTGTCCAGCCAGCGCAACGGCGCGCCGGAGGTGCCGCTCGTCTGATGGCAGCGCGTGTAGCGGGCGAGGGGATAGGTCAGCCCGGTGCCGTAAGGCGGATGCGCCGCCTGGTCGGCGACGAGCTCGGCCTTGGTCGTGAACGGAAAGCGGGCCGTGAAATCGGCGATCGACGCCGGCGACGCCGAGCAGCCCGTCGAGGCGAGCTTCCGTCCGTAGAACGCGTTGGTCGGGACGACCTCCGCGATCAGCGACCGCAGGCCGGTCAACGGATCCGGGCCGGCATCCGACGGGTGGCTGGGCGCATCGGGCATCGGGTCGCAAGGACGGTCACTTCGCGGCGGAGGCCGCCGCGTGGACCGCGGGCTTCGCCGCGCCGCCGGTGTTCGACGGCGCATACTTGGCCACCATGAAGGCACCTCCGGCCGCGAGCACGCAGCCGAGCAGGAACGGCACCGGCAACGCGCGCAGGCCGCCTTGGGGCGGGTGCAACAGCATCGCGACGATCGTGTTGATGATCGGCGCGCCGCCGAAGACGATCGGCATCACCGCCGCGGCCGCCGCGCCCTTGTAGATCGGGGCCGCCGCGCCCAGCGCCAGCACCAGCGTGAAGGCGCCGACGGCGCCCGCCGTGCCCGCGATCAGGCTCCATCTCACGCCGTCCGACGTGAAGCTCCAGTCCGATCCGCGCACCTGCAGCAGGACCGCGGCCGCTCCGCCGATCAGCGCGTAGGCGATGCAAACGAAGAGAAAGGCCTTCAGCCCCGCGTGCGGCGTCTCGGGGCCCATCGGCATGTACCCGCGGCCTTTGTGCAGGATGACCCCGTAGACACCCCAAGAGATCACGGTGAGGAGAGCGAAGACGAGCCAAGTGTTGCTCGGGGCGGCGGCGGGCGCAGAATTCATACGTGTGCGGATGATACTGCCGGTCGATCCGGCAGCAACCGGATTGTCGGCTTCCCCGCGGCGCCATGAATGGTCACGGTGCCCGGGCGTCCTACCATCATGCGCTATTTCGCTCCTTTCCTGGCCGTGGTCGTCGCGGTCGTCGCCGCGGGTTGTGCCACGCCTTCCACCGTCGCGACGCGACGGGCCGAGCGGACCACCGCCTATTCCGCGCTTCCGGAAGCGGAGCGCGCCTTGGTCGACCAGGGCCAGATCCGGTCCGGCATGGGCGAGGATGCGGTCTACATCGCCTGGGGGCGGGCGGCGCAGGTGCTGAAGAGCGGCGACGCCACCGGCGAGCAGACGACCTGGCTCTACCACGCGACGGCGACCGATTCGTACCACTACTGGTCGTACCGCGAGCAGACCCGCAAGGACGGATCGACCTTCCTCGATCGTTCGATGCAGACGGACTACAACTTCCGCGACTACGTCAGCGCCGAGCTGGTCTTCCGCGACGGCAAGCTGGAACGCTGGCGGATGTTGCCCAAACCGCCCGAGGGGAACTTCTACTCCCCGACGGCGGTCCGTGAGTGAGACCGGGGACGCCGCTCCGGCCGCACCACCACGGCGACACTTGCTTCGTCGCGCGGTCCGGCGACAGATTCGGCGCATGGACCGCCGAACCTTCATCGCATCGTCCGTCGCCTTCGCTGCCTTGCCGTCGCTCGGCGCCGGGAAGGTCGAGGTCAAGAAGCCCGCCGCGGCGAAGAAGGCCGACGTGTATGTGCCGCCCCGCCTCGTCCCGCCGTTGGTAGGTTCGCAGCTCTACGGCTGGGGCCAGTACCAGGACCGCGCCGGCAAGAAGCTCCCGGAGCATCTCGACGAGGTGCTGTCGGCGTTGCGCGATTCCGGATACGACTACGCCGAGGGCAATCTCGACGTCGCCAAACCGGCGGAGAACGCGAAGTTCGCCGAGAAGCTGAAGAAGAAGGGGCTCAAACCGGTGAGCCTCTACACCGGCGGCGCGTTCCATGTGCTAGGAAAGGCGAGCGAGACCGCCGAGCGGATCGCTGTGGCGGCCAAGGAGGCGGCGAAGGCCGGCTTCGGCATCATCAACTGCAACCCCGACCCCATCGGGCGCGACAAGACCGACGCCGAGCTGGCCATCCAGTCGGAGGCGCTCAACGAGCTCGGCGAAGAACTGGCGAAGCTCGGCGTGAAGCTCGGCATCCACCACCACACGCCCGAGCTGCGGAACGGAGCGAAGGAGTTCCACTCGAACTTCCGGCGGTGCCCGGCCCCGATCGTGGGGTTCTGCTACGACGTCCATTGGGTCTTCCGCGGCGGCATCGTACCGGCGGATTGCCTGGCCCGGTACGGCGACCGGATCGTCTCGTGGCATCTGCGGCAGAGCCGCGGGCAGGTCTGGTGGGAAGACCTCGACACCGGCGACATCGACTACGCCGAGGTGGCGCGTTTCGCCGCGGGCCACCGTCTTCCGCGCTTCTACACCGTCGAGCTCGCGCTGGAGGCCGGCACGAAGATCACCCGCGACGCCGTGCAGAACCACGCCCGCAGCCGCGAGTTCGTCCGCCGCGTCTTCGCCGCCTGACGGCCGGGCGGTCCGCATCGGCGTCGGCCCCGGTCCGTTCCGTCATGCGGACTTTCCGTCTCAGTGCGGGACGAAGCGCATCCCGAGGCGCAGCCAGAGCGGGATGGTGATGAAGCCGACCAGCGACGTGCCGATGACGATGCGTATCGCCGTGATCGGGTCGCCGCCGTAGCGCCGCGCCAGCACGAT
>CANGMH010000162.1 GCA_947454005.1 Verrucomicrobiota bacterium | reverse complement strand
CCGCGCTCTTCGTCACCCATTCCGTGGCGGAGGCCGTCTTCCTCTCCACCCGGGTGGTCGTGCTCCAGGCCCGGCCCGGACGGATCCGCCGCGACATCGCGGTCCCGTTCCCTTTTCCGCGACTGCCGAACCTGCGCAGCGACCCGGCCTACCTCGACCTCGTCGGACAGGTCTCGCAGGCGCTGCGCGACATCTGCGTCGGACCGAAGGGAGGCGAAGCGTGAAGCGCTACTTGTCGCAGCTGGGCTGGCCGATCGGCGTCTTCGTCGTGGTGATGGTCGCGTGGCATCTCGCCACGAAGATCTTCGAGATCCCCGCCTACATCCTGCCCGACCCGCTGCGGGTCCTCGGCGCGGGGCTGGAGAAGCGGGCCAACCTGTTCTCCGCGGTCCGCATCTCGGCGGCGGAGGCCGGGCTCGGCTTCGTCGCCAGCGTGGTCGGCGGGGTGCTGGTCGCGTTCGTCCTCGCGCAATCGGTCGTCATCCGGCGGTGCATGTTCCCCTACACCATCCTGCTCCAGACGGTGCCGATCCTGGCCGTGGCCCCGCTGATCCTGATGTGGTTCGGCAGCGGGCTGAGGTCGATCGTACTCATCGTCTTCATCATCTGCCTCTTCCCGATCATCGCCAACACGACGCAGGGCCTGATCAGCGTGGACCGGAATCTCCTGGACCTTTTCCGCATGGGCAACGCCTCGCGCGCGCAGACGCTGTTCAAGCTCCGTTTCCCCCACGCCATCCCGAACTTCTTCGTGGGCCTGCGCATCTCCAGCGGCCTATCGGTCATCGGCGCGTTCACCGGCGAGATGTTCGCGAGCTCCAGCGCGGTGGGCGAAGGCGGCCTCGGCTACTCGATCATCTACGCCAACAGCCAGCTCCAGACCGACTACCTGTTCGCGCTGGTCATCGCCTGCGCGGCTCTGGGCTCGTGCTTCTTCTTCAGCGTCGTCTTCTTCGAGTGGCTCTTCCTCCACCAATGGCACGCCTCCGCCATGAGACCGGACCCCGAATAATCCCATGCTCCGCCAACGCTCATCCGACGGCTGGCACCTGATCCGCCATCCCGACCACGCCAGGCTGGCCGGCGAGTTCGCCAAGCACTGGGGCAACGACCTCTTCCGCCCGCCCGAGCCGCGCGACGACGTCATCCACGGCATCGCGAGCCACGACGACGGCTGGGCGGAGCGCGACAAGAAACCGCTGGTCACCCGCGCCGGCAAGCCCAGCGCCTTCGGCGCGGACCTCGTCGGCCGGTACACCGCCTTCGAGGAGATCGACCTCCAGGACTACCTCGGCGTGCGGGGCAACGCGCTCGAGGTGGTCGCGGACCACAACCCCTACGCCGCCATCCTCATCTCGATGCACACCTGCAACCTGCTCACCGAGCACGCAGACAGGTCCACCATCAAGCCGGCCGAGCTGCCGTTGCTCGACGCCTTCGTGGCCAAGCAGACCGACCGACAACTGGAGCTGAGGGCCGTCTGCGGCGACACCGGGAAGTACACCGACATGGACCTGTCGGCCGAGATGCTGCGCCAGCACTTTTGCCTGCTGCAGGCCTGCGACAACCTCTCGCTCCTGTCCTGCGTCGATTTCGACGGCCCGGCCTCGTTGCTTCACGCCCTGCCGACCCGGGACGGCGGTTTCCGGACGGTGGCGGTGAAGCGGGTCGGACCGCGCCGTTTCAGCCTGGATCCGTATCCGTTCGACGAGGCGTCGATGAGCTTCTCGATCCCGGCCCGTCACGTGCACGGGGAGACGTTCGCCCAAGCGGCCGAACTCCAGGCCCGGTACGCTGCCGCGCCGGAGGAGACCCTCATCGTGGAGATCGTGGGATGAGCACACGTTTCCTGTCCGCCCTTCTCTGCGCCTTGGCACTGGTGCCCGCCGGGGTTCAGGCCGCCCAGAAGCTAGTCCCCGTGACCATGCAGCTCGACTGGAAGCCGAACGTCCAGTTCGCCGGGCTGCTGTTGGCGAAGGAGAAGGGCTACTACGCCGAGGCCGGTCTCGACGTGACGCTCCGTCCGGTCGACACGGAGATGAAGGTGGCCGAGGACGTCGCCACCGGCACGAACTGGATCGGATGTTCCGAGAGCGGCGTCCTGATCAACGCCCGCGCCGAGGGGCTTCCCATCAAGGCGTTCGCAACCATGTTCCAAGGCAGCCCTTTCTGCCTGATGAGCCTGAAGCCGAAGGGCATCACCGAGCCGAAGCATCTCGTCGGCAGGACGCTCGGCGTGCATCCCGATGCCAACAAGGCGCTCGACATCGTCCTCGCCCATGCCGGCGTGGACCGGTCGAAGATGAACTGCATCGACGTCGAGCACAGCATCCAGCCGTTGATCAAGGGCGAAGTCGATGTGCTCATGGGCTATCTCATCGACGAAGCCGTCGCGCTGGAGACCGCCGGCCACGCCATCAACATCATCCCCGGCTACGACCACGGCTACGTGGCCTATTCGCAGGTCTATTTCACCAGCGAGGCGCTGCTGAAGCGCGACCCCGGGCTCGTGCGGAAGTTCCTCGAAGCGTCGAACCGCGGCTGGCGGGAGGCGTTCAAGGACATCCCGACCACGGCCAGGTTCGTCGTCGGCAAGTTCATGCCCGACGCGGACCTGAAGTATCAGACCCGGTCGCTGGAGAAGATCGCGGCCATCTCGGCCCGGGTGACCGGAGCCGAACGGCTTGGCACGATGAGCCGGGACCGATGGGCGGAGATGTGCGCCGTGTTCGATAGATCGAAGGTCTTGAAGAGGCCCGTCACGGCCGGAGAGATGACCGATTTCTCGGTCCTCGCCGCGGTCTATCCGCCCGTCGTCGCGACGTTCACCAATTCGCTCGGACAGAAGTTCGTCCCGCTCCCCGGGAACGACGTGCGGATGGCCATCTGGGAGACCCGGGTGAAAGATTTCCGCGCGTTCGTCGAGGCGACGGGACACGACGCCACGGCCGGGATGTACACGTTGGGCGCGGAGGACCACGACTGGCTGCCCAACGGGCACACGTGGAAGGGCCCCGGTTTCCCGCAGACGGACGACCATCCGGTCGTCGGCGTGAACTGGTCCGATGCCGAGGCGTTCTGCCGCTGGCTCACCGACAAGGAACGCAAGGCGGGCACGATTGGTCCGGCTTTGGCCTATCGGCTCCCGACCGACCTCGAATGGAGCGCGGCCATAGGATCGGACGAGGAGACCGGCAAGACGCCGGAGGAACGGCTGTCGAACGGTCGGGACGTCTATCCGTGGGGCGCTTTCTGGCCGCCGCCCAAAGAGTTCGGCAACTACGCCGGTACAGAATCCGCCGCCGGCAAACCTTCTTGGTGGGGAACGATCCCCGGTTCCTATGAGGACAGGTTTCCGCGCAGCGCGCCGGTGGGAAGCTTCGCACCCAACCGGCTCGGGATCCACGACCTCTCGGGCAACGTGTGGGAATGGTGCGCGGACGCCTACACCACCTCGTCCATCGCCAAGGTCATCCGGGGAGGCTGCTGGGGAAGCGATCGTCCGGCCTACCTGCTCTCGGGCCGACGGAACAACGTCTTCCCCAAGATGAGGAACGACGAGACCGGCTTCCGCGTCGTGCTGGCCGGGTCGCCGAAATGATGCGCATGCACCGCACCATCCGCATCCTGCACTTCTCGCCGAGCACCGCGACCGGGCGGCACGACAGCCATCGCGCCTGCCTCGGCATCGTCCGCTCCGTGCAGGATGCGGTCGTCGAACTCGGTCTCGGGCACCGGGTGGAACTGATCTGGGCGCTGCCGGCGATCACCTCCAAGGAACAGGTCCGGACGCTGCTCGAAGGCGGCGACGTGCTCGTCGTGGCCACGCCGACGTACGGACAAGGGTCGCCTTGGTTCGTCCGGAAATTCTTCGAGCTGACCACGGGCTGCGCGATCTGGGGCAAGCCGGCCACCGCCTTCGCCACATCGGGCGGGAACCACACCGGCGGCGAGACGTCCGTGGGCGATTGCCTGCGGAGCCTCCAGGGGATCGGCGCCGCGACCTTCAGCTTCGCGCAGAAGACGCTCGTCTTCGGCACGAACCAGAAATTCGCCGAGGATGGCGAGTTCGACCTGATCGACGCCTGGTTCATGCGTCAGTTCGGCCGGACGCTCCTGCTCCACGCCATCCTCCGCGATACGCCCGATGCCGGAGCCGCATGGGCCCGACGCCTCGGACTGCGGACGGATTACTACGAAGACTTCCCGTCCCGGACGGCGGCGGCACAGCAGCTCGGCGCCCTGTGCGACGCGCTGAACGCCCCGTTGCACCGCGGCCCTGCCGCCTACGGCGAGTGGTCGCGCCAACTGGGACTGGACTGCGCTCCACCGGATGCCGGCCGGCTCGGTTTCGCCGACCTGCTGCCCGCCCCGCTCGACCGGTCACACCCACCGAAATGAAGACATCGACCCTGGATTCCCCGACGCCCCCAACGGACAGCGCACCCGTCAGCCGGTCGCCGATCGATCTCACGGAGCTGGTGACCGGCTGCATGACCACCGCGGTGGTGATCCATCTGCTGCTGGCGTCCGCCGGCGGCAACCTGCTGCTGCCGTGGCTCGGCCGGTTGTTCGCAGAGGCGCCGAAGCCGAAGGTGGAGAAGAAGGAGGTCGCCGAGGTCGAGCTCGTGGAAGCGGTCGTCGCCGAACCGCCTCCCCCTCCCCCGACGCCTCCCACGGACCAGCCGCCGCCGCCGCCCGATGCCCTGCCGGCTCCGACCGAACCGCAGTTGCAGGCGCCGGTGCTCAGCACGCCGGTGGAGATCCCGGACCGCGCCCCGTTGCCCGTCCTTCGCCAGGTCGCCCCCGTCCCGACCGCGTCGGTCGCAACCCGCACCGATCTCGCGCCCTACGTTCCGGGACCGGCGACGACCGGGCCCGTCACCACGGCCGCACCGCGGACGGTCCAAGCTCGGTTCTACCAGCGCAGCGAGCCCGTCTATCCCTACGAGGCGCGCAAGCGCCGTTTGCAGGGCACCGTGGTCCTCGAAGCGGTGTTCGGCGCGGACGGACGTCTGGTCGGGTTGGAGATCAAGCAGAGCTCCGGACAACCCATGCTCGACAAGGCCGCGGTGGCCCACGGGACCCAGAGTTTCTACTCCACGACCGGACAGGCCGAGCGGGTGCTGATCCCGGTCGAATACCGCCTGATCACTCTCTGAACCGGCCATGGACGCCCCCGATCAAATCCCGGCCCGCCGTCACCGCCACGTCCCAGCCGATGCCGCTTCTTCCTCCCAGACCCCATGAAAGCACTCCATCTGATCAATTCCGTCGGCATCCTCGTCGTCACCGGCCTCTGCGTCGTGCAATGGCGCGTGGACCAGCGGCTCACCGGCGAGGTCGCCGCGCTCGAAAGCAAACGGCGCCAGCAGGACGGCGTGATCACCGAACAGACCGGCCAGCTGGAACGCCTGCGGACCGAGCTCACCAGCGTGCAGGAACGCTTCAACGGTGCCAGCGGCCGCATCGAGAAGGCCGAGAGCAGCCTGGCCGAGGCACGGCAGCAGCTCCGCCTGGCTTCGTCGGAGCGGGACCAGCTCAAGGACGGCATGACCAACTGGATGTCCGCGGTCGCCCAGCGCGACCAGCGGATCAAGGAAGGCAACGCCCAGATCCGCAAGCTGGCCGACGACCTCACCGCTTCTGTCACCAAGTTCAACCAGCTGGCGACGAACTACAACGTGACCGTCCTCCAGCTCAACGATGTGGTCACCAACCGGAACGACCTGGCCGCCCGCTACAACAGCCTCGTCGAGGAAGTGAACAAGGCGCGGGAAAAAGCGGCGAAGATCTGACCGACCTCCGCCGCGCGGGTCCGCTGATACCCGCCACATGCGGTGGTGGGTCGTTGCATCGGGTCCATGAACCGGACGTGGAGTCCTGCCCCGAGGAGGCCGGTCACTCGAACAACGGGAGCACCTTCATGCCGGTCACGTGGACGATGCCCATGTCGGTGATGCGGACCTCGGGGATGACGGAAAGCGGGATGAGGTTGAATCCCATGTAGGGCAGCGAGCACTCCAGCGCTTCCCAGGCCTTCTTCAGCGCGATGGTCTCCTCCCGGACCTCGCGCGCGGGCTTGTCGGAGAGCAATCCGGCGACCGGCAACTCGATCATCGCGACGACCTTGCCGCCATCGGCCACGACCACCCCGCCCTGCTTGGCCTTGATGGCCTCCAACGCCACGCGCATGTCGCGTTCGTTCGTGCCCGCGATGATGACGTTGTGCGCGTCGTGGCCCACGCTGCTGGCGACGGCGCCGCTCTTGAGCTTGAAATCCTTCAACAACCCGAGCCCGACGCGCTTCGAGCGGCCGTGGCGTTCGACGACGCTGACGAAACAGAGGTCGTGCCGCTGGAAGTGCTCTTCCCATGACGCGGCCGGGGCCAGCTCGATGCGTTCGTGGAAGGTGAGGATGCCCGGGAGCGCGACGCGGATGGCGTTGGCCGTGACGATCCTCGTCGGCAACTCGGGCGTGATCCGGATGTCGTCGGCGATCCGGACGGTGCGATAGGCGGCCGCGGGATAGGTGTAGCGGTGCTCGGCGACCTGCTCGGCGAGGAGAGGCGTCGGCTGGCGGTCCTCGACCATGAGCTGGCCGCCGAACCAGGTGTTCCGCACCTCGAGCGCGTCATCTAGCAGCACGATGTCCGCCCGGCGCGAATGGCCGAGCGCGCCGAACTCGCCGTCGAAGCCGTAGCGCGTGGCGCCGTGGAGCGAACCCATGCTCCACGCCGTCTCGGGCTTCACGCCGGCGACGACGGCCTGGCGCGCGACCCAGTCGAGCCCGAAAAGGAACAGGTCGTCCGCGTCGCGGTCGTCGGTGCAGATGCAGACGCGCTTGGGGTCCGCGCCCAGCTCGGTGACGGCCTTGATGGCGAGCGGGAGCGAATGCCACGGCGTCGCGGGGTTGCCGCCGCGCAGGAAGATCCAGAGGCCGGCCTCGAGGAAATCGGAGGCGATCTCGCGGTCGATCGATTCGTGCGTGTCCGTCACGCCGGAGGCCGCGTAGGCGGCGACGAACTCGCGCCCGTAGACGTGGCCGCAGACGGGCCGGCCGCGCTTGAGCGATTCGGCGATCAGGCCGTGGCTGCGTTCGTCGCCGAGGCAGACCGGGATGAAATCCATCTTCTCGCCCAGCGAGACGGCTTCCGGCCAACGGTCGAAGAGCGCGCCGACCTTGGCGGGCGTGAGATCACCGCCGGCGGTCTCCAGGTCCGGATTGGTGGCGGGCACGGTGCTCGGGACGGTGAGGAAGATGTTCAGCGGCGCCTGCCGCGCATCCTCCAGCATCCACTCGATGCCGGCGGTGTCGCAGACGTTGCCGATCTCGTGGCTGTCGCAGAAGAGCGTGGTGGTGCCGTTGACCAACGCGGCCTCGGCGTAGGCGCAGGCGGTCATCATCGAGGACTCGATGTGGACGTGCGGATCGACCAACCCCGGCGCGAGGATGCCGCCGCGGGCGTCGTAGAACCGGGCGGCAAGACCGAGCTTCTTGGCGTCGCCGGCCGCCTTCACCGCGGCGATGCGGCCGCCGCTGCTCCAGACCTCGCGGTCGGGCAAGGTCCGCTCCGTGTACGTGGACAACACGCGCGCACCGGTGATGACGAGGTCCGGCGCGGTGCGGCCGGACGCCACGGCGGCGAGATGGCGGGTCATCTGCCAGAGCGGCGCGACGGAGAAGCGGGTGATCATGGGGAGGTTGTCCGGGTTCGGCGGCGGGTTGTCACGGGTTCAGAAGGACGCGTCGACCGGATGGCTGGCGCGGAGGACGGAGACCTGCTTGAAGCGTTCCTTGAACAAGGTGCGGACCGCTTCGATCGATGCCTCCGGTCCCGGCTCCGGCCCATGGATGATCACGAGCATCCGCGAGGGCAGCTTCCGGACCTCGCCCGACGGCGCGCGCCACTGGCCCTGCATGTCGAAGACGCTGAACCCATCGGGGAAACGCGGTGTGACGACCGTCGCGAGGAAGTCCGACCACTCGGCAGGATCCACGGCGCCGAAGTAGAGCTCGGTCCGGATGAACGCTCCCTGCGACCGGGTTCCCGATGTGGCGCAGCCGGAAAAAAGCACCGCGAAACCGACCAGCAGCGAAAGGATCCACCTCTTCATCCGGCCTCCGTGCGTCGTCATGGTTCAGCCTTCGCCGGATCCGCGCAGACGATAGATCGCGGGATAGTTCATGTGCCAGGAGCTGTCCTCCATGCCGTAGCCCGCGAGCCATTCCTTGCCGGGATAACGGAAGGCCGCGAAATCGGGACTGAAGACCGGCTGTTCCAAGAGACGATGCACGAGCACGGCGGCGCGGACCTCGACCGCGCCGCGTTCGACGCAGAAATCCCGCATGTGCGCCATCGTGCGCCCGGTGTCGCAGATGTCATCGAGCAGCAGCACGTGACGGCCCTTGAAATCGGCTTCGGACCATTCGACCACCACGCGTTCCGCGAGGCCGCCGTTCACGTTCGGGACGTAGCCGCGACAACGGCAGAAGGTGGCTTCGATGGAGACGGGCACGGCTTTCAGCAGATCGGAGAAGAAGAACACCGCGCCGCGCAGGATGCAGACGGCGAGGACCTGTCCGCCGGTCCTCTGGAGGACCTCGGCCGCCCACGGCGAGATCTCGGCGGCGACCCGGCAGACGCCCTCCTCCACCGCCCGGGTCGGGAACAACTCGTCGTAGTGCGAAGGGATGGGACGCAAGGCGCTCATGTCAGGAAGCCGCGGCGGGGCCGGCGAGGTGGTAGACAGGACCGTCGAGCCCCTTGCCCGGCCAGTCCACCTGGTCGATGTCGAGACGGCGGACCTGATCGGCGAAGACGGGATCCAGCAGCAGTTCCAGCGCGATGGGCGCCAGCGCGGGCGGGGACGGGAACGGGACCACCAGCGGTTCGATGCCGATGGAACGCAGCATCGTCACGGCGCGACCCGCGAGACCGGCATCGGCCGCCGTGGGTCCTTGGAAGATCCAGACCGGCTTGGGCACGGCGGCGAGCTGTTGGAACGGACCGTGCGCGAGCTGCAGCGGTTCGATCAGAACCGGTGCAGCCCAGAACAATCCCTCGACGAACTTGCAGGCGACATTCTGAGCGAACTCACCGACCGGCGCGGGAAGCAGGATCACACCGCCCGATCTCCATCCAGCGGTCTGTGAAACCAGGTCCGCGCCCAGTGCCGCGCCGATAGGGCTGTCCGCGAGCCGCAGGAGCGCGTCCGCCTGGTCGGCCAGCCGCGGCAGACGGCTGTCGGGAAGCGCCTCGACGAACTGGTGCGCGGCGACGAAGCCGCAGGCCGGGCCGATGATGCGGATGAGGATGGTG
>CANGMH010000161.1 GCA_947454005.1 Verrucomicrobiota bacterium | reverse complement strand
CGGCAAGCCGCCGCGGTTCGGCGAGCCGCGGTTGCTCGACCTCGACGGCCTCGGGATCCGCGACATCGCTTGGTCGGGCCGCGAGTATTTCATCCTCGCCGGCCGCGGCGGCAGCGGCGGTTCCACCCGACTCTATCGCTGGGACGGCAGCGCGGCGGAACCGAGACAGGTCGACCACCGCGGTCTCCGGGGACTCAATCCCGAAGGCATCGCCGTCTTCGGGACGCCATCGAAGCCGCGCCTCCTGCTCGTCAGCGACGACGGCAGCCATCTGGTCAACGAGGCGAAGGCGTCGGCGCAGCGCACGTTCCGCAGCGTCTGGGTGAGGCCGTGAACGGCGGGGACCGTCGGTCGATGGATGCTCCCTCCGCAGCGGGGTGACACCGCCGGACCTCGCCGTCCCGTGCCCTGCCCGTGGCCGCGCAGGTCTGCCAGCTCAACCTCGGCACTTGGGATGGACTGAAAGCCGAAGGAGAGTAAACCTATGCCCATGCACAAACCGAGACTGAAAACGTCGTTGGCCATCTTGGCCCTTGTTTGCCCGCTGCTGAATGGCTGCGTGCCCTATATCATCATGAATTCGCAGGACAGGCAGCATTACTCCGAATACGTGACCGAGACTCAACGGCTCAACTTAGAGCGGGAGAAGGCGAATCTAGCACCTTTGGCGATCATGACCTTCAAGGAATGGCGAGGTGACAAATGAAGATGTTGGCCGCCTACGGGAGCATCAGCGCCGGCATTCTGCTCGCAGCTTTCTCCGCTGACACACCACCGACCACGACATGGATCGGGACTACTTACGAATATGCGAGCGTCCGTTGGAGCGGGGACAAAACGAGCATCATCTGGCCGGACGGCACGATTCAGAAGGTTGTCGCCTTCGGTGGCAAGAGGCGCCCCGACGGGATCGACGAACGGGCGTGGTATTTCACCAGCGCGATGAACATCATGGCCAAGAACGGTTTCGAGTTTGTCCACATGGGAAATGAAGACATCGTGATGAAACGGGTGGCGGCTAAATAGCGAGACATTCGTTGATCTAAACAGACTGGAGGTAACCCCCACATCTACCATGAGCATCGACAAGCAAGATTTCTTAGCCCGTCGCGAAAGCAAAGAAGCGGCGAAGAAGGCACGGGCCGAGCAAATCAGGGCGTCCACGAAATATCGTGCTGTCTTAAATTTGGATTTCACAAACCCGAATAACAAAGAGTATCAGCGACTTATTGCAGCACTGATGCAGATTGGTTGGAAGTATTTGGAGACTTCAGCTCTGGCGTTTGAGGGAGATTTAACCAATGTCCTTGTCGCTATGGAATTAATTAGCAAGCAGTGTCAATCTGCCGGCACTCTTTCCGCATTCACGTTGCACGTCCAAGGAAGCACGGACCTCGACGGCAAGCCGTATTCCCAATCCAAGAGCTATCCCAACGCCTTGGGGGAGATTCGAGGGAAGAAGCGACTAGAACCTATCATGCCGAAGGCAACAGATGCCCCCTAGCAATATGAACGTAAAGCACTTCGTTGCGGGCCTCGCCGTTGGCTTCGGAATAGCCATTGTCGGCGCTTATTTTTTGTCTTCTCGCTACAAAGTAAATTCCAGCGGACCTAGTGGAATCCTTATGATCCGTACCGATACTTGGACTGGTAAGACTTGGATGTATCGCCAATTCACTGACGAGAAAAATGGTGAGAAGACTTGGGTTTGGGACCCGATGCTCGAAGCTAGGTGAGAAACGCGCGGAGCGGGGTAATTTGTTTTGTATTGGCGGTGACCACTGGGGTCGCGCCAGCGTCGTGGAGTGCGGTCGTCCTCTACCGCTTTCTCCCGCCGCACACGGAGGCCGGGAGAAAACCGGTCGAATAAAGGCGCGCCCCGACCAAAGCGGCAGAGGACTGCCGCACTCCAAAACCTCGCGGACTCAGCCCGTTGCCAGCGAGGTAACGCGAACACCAATGAACCACGGGGTCTAACCGACCAGCTTCACCGGCTTGCCCGTCTTCGCCGACTTGTCCGCGGCAAAGATGAGCTGGTGGGACTTGTAGGCGTCCCAGAACGAAGTGAGCGGCATCTCCTTGCCGGCCTCGACCGCGTCGAAGAAGGCGTGGAACTGCGATTCGTACGGATGATCCTTCACGTCGCCGGAATCCACGAGACCGCAGGACAGCTGGCTCCACTTCGCCTTGTTCAACGCGCCGAGCTTGGTGCTGTGGAACTTGTCGTCGAGCAACGAGCCGTGGCTGCCGACGACGTGCGTGTGGAAATAATAGGGCTGGAGGCAATCGAGGCACGAGGTCGTCTTGCCCACGCGGCCGTCCTTGAACTTCACGATGCTGATCTGCGTGGTCGGGAAATCGTACGGCGCGAAATGCTCGCTCTTGGACGACGTGCTGTAGGCGGTGACCTCGGCCGGGACGGCGTCCGGCCCCATGCACATGAGCAGCGCGTCGAGCGCGTGGCAGCCGGCGCTCAGCAGGCTGGAGCCGGCCTCGTCCTTCTTGTGGCTCCAGCGGAACTGACCGTACCACGGGCCGACGCCGTGGTAATAGTCGACCTCGGCGAAGTGCACCTCCCCGAGCAGCCCGGCATCGAGCACGCCCTTGATGGTCTTGAACTGGCTCGACCAACGCACCTCGAAGCACACGCAGGTCTTCACCCGGGTCTGCCGCACGGCCTCGGCCATCGCCTCGAGGTCCTTCGGCGCCAGCGCGAGCGGTTTCTCGATGATGATGTGCTTCCCTGCTTTCGCCGCGGCGATGAACTGCTTCGGGTGCTCCTTGGGGAACGAGCAGATGTCGATCACGTCCAGGTCGCGGTCCGCCAACATCTCGCCGAGGTCGGAGTACGCCTTGATCGGGTAGCCGTACTTCGCGGCGAGCTCGCGCTCGTCGAGCGGACGCTTGCTGTAGATCGCGGTCACCTGGCCCTTGCCGGTGGCGTTGATGGCGGGGATGTGCGCGCTGGCGACCCAGCCGTGACCGATGATGCCGACGTTTTGCTTGCTCATGGGAAGTATCGGGATGGAGGAGGCTGTCCGTGTCGGAGCTTCCGGGCCGCCGACGATGTGCCGCGAGTTTTGGCGCAGGCCGATGGTGGAGTCGAGGACGGCTTGCCGGCACGACGCGTGGACGCCGCGCCGCGGGTCACCGGGCCGGCGCCGGCGGCGCAGGTTGTTCGACGCGCACGATGCGGATCTCGCCGGTCTGCGGATCGTAGGCGAAGGCCATGCCGCGCGGCGCGACCGGCGGGGCCTGTAGATAATGCTGCTGGACGAGTTCGGCGAGATCGCGGGGGTAGCGGTCCTCCATCGCGTTGAACTTCTGGATGGCCGAGGTCAGCTCCGAGGTGGTGATGGATTTCTCGGCGAACTTCTTCGCCTTGGCCTGCGCCGCCAGATAATCGAGCGGCGCCATGGCCGGGTTGCCCGACATCACGCTGTCGTTCGTCGCCGCGGGTTTCGGCGCGGGCTTCTTGCAGGCCGACAGCATCACCGCCACGAGGACGAAGGCGCACACCGGGGATCTCATGGCGGGACGCTACCGATCCGTGCACCGCTGGCCAGCGGAGGATCGCGGATTTGCACCGCCGAGCGGCACGACGCACCCTCCGGCCCGCTACGACACGCATCACGCATCGCTCCCCATGGCCCATATCCACGAGAAGATCGATCTCACCGTCGCCATCCTGGTCGTCCACGACGGCAAGGTCCTGGTGGTCCACCACCGCAAGCTCGGGAAGTGGCTGCCGCTCGGCGGGCACGTCGAACTCGACGAGGACCCGGAGCAAGCGGCCATGCGCGAGGCCAAGGAGGAGAGCGGCCTCGACATCGAGCTGGTCGGCGAACGCCCCCCGACCACCGAACCGGGCACGCGGGCTCTCATCGCGCCGAGGTTCCTGGACATCCACCGCATCAATGCGACCCACGAGCACATCGGCATGATCTACTTCGCAAGGGTGAAAGGCGGGGGCCTCGCGCTCGCCGCGGCGGAGCATCACGACATCCGATGGGTCGCCCCGGATGAGCTCGGCACGCTCCAACCGCCGATGAGCGGCGCCGTGACCTGGTATTGCCGCCAAGCACTGGCGGAGGTGCGCTGAGCGCGCGGCGCTACAGGAGAGTCCCCTTGAGCAGCTGGAAGGCGATGGTGAAGTAGATCACCAGCCCGGTGACGTCGACCAACGTGGCGACGAGCGGCGCCGAGGCGACGGCAGGATCGAACCGGGCCGCCCGCAGCAGGAATGGCAACATCGCGCCGGTGAGGCTGCCGAAGAGGATCACGCCCACGAGACTGCTCGCGACCGTGAGCGCGATGAGTCCGTGGTGCTGCCCGTAGTCGCGGAAGCCGAGCAGCTGCCACGCCCAGATGCGGCTGAAACCGAGCAGCGCGAGCACGCCGCCCAGCATCGAGCCGGCGACCAGCTCGCGCCGGAGCACGCGCCACCAATCGCGCACCGTGACGTCGCCGACCGCGAGCGAACGGATGATCAGCGAGGTCGCTTGCGATCCCGAATTGCCGCCGCTCGAGATGATCAGCGGCAGGAACGAGGAGAGCACGATGGCCTTCTCCAGCTCGCCCTCGAAGTGGCCCATCGCCGTCGCCGTCAGCAGCTCGCCCATGAACAGCACGGCGAGCCAGCCGGCCCGCTTCTTCACCATCGAGAGCAGGCCGATCGATAGATAGGGCGCGTCGAGGGCCTCCATACCGCCGAGTTTCTGGATGTCCTCGGTGGTCTCCTGCTCGGCGACGTCGAGCACGTCGTCGACGGTCACCACGCCGAGGAGGAGGCCCTTGGTGTCGGTCACCGGGAGGATGGTGACCGCGTGACGCCGGAACGCGACGACCGCGGCCTCCTGCTCATCGGTCGCGGCCAGCGCCAGGTTGCTGCCTTCGAGCAGGCCCGCGACGGGCTCCGAAGGGTCTGCGGTGACGACGTTCTGGAGACGGACCCAGTCGAGCAACCGGCCCGCGCCGTCCACTACATAGAGCTGGTTGAGCGTGATGCGCTCGCGATCGCGACCGACCCGGCGCAGATGGGCCAGGACCTCGGTCACGGTCCAGGTGTCCTCGATGGCCACGTAGTCGGGGGTCATCAGCCGACCGACCGAGCCCTTCGGATAGCCGAGAAGTTCCGAAGCGATCTTGCGCTCCTCGGGCGAGAGCAGCCCGAGCAGCCGCTGGGTCGCCTTCGCGGGGAGTTCTTCCAACAACGCGGTCCGGTCGTCCGCGGCGAGCTCGTTGAGGATCTTCGCCACGTCGGCATCGCCGAGCGCGTGCAGCAGCTCCTCCTGGCTGGCGAGGGGCAGGTTCTCGAAGACCTCGGCAGCGAGCTCCTTCGGCAGGATGCGGAGCAGCACCGCGGTGTCGGCGGGCTCGAGGTCGGCGAGCAGCTCAGCGAGGTCGGACGGATGGAACTCCGAGAGGATCTCGCGCAATTGCGCGAAGTCGCGCTGAAGGATCAGCTCCTTCAGTTCGGGGAGCAACAACGCGCCGATCATCCGGGCGCAAGCTAGGCCCGTGTGTCCCGCCATGTCCACCGCGGGATTCCAGCGGTCGGAACTCCAAGCGAAGATCCGCCGGTTCCGAGGACAGCCAACGGACGGAGGATGTCCGGGCGCGAGTGGTCTTGGTCTTCGGATTCCGCCGGTGACCTGTGGCTGGGCGCGCCGTGGTGGCGCCGCCGTCGGAGGCCGCTGCGTCCCGCCGGCCTCATCCGGCGTGGCCACCGCTGCGCACGACGCCGGAAGCCGCGCTCAGTTCGGCAACGGGATGACGGTCGGACGGGGCTTTCATGCGCGTGTGGCGCTCGGCGGAAGTTCGCCAAGGATCCCCGATCTTCTTTTCGCATGTCCCGCCGGGGCCGCAGGCGTCCGATCTCCTGCCGGAGTGTCGGTGGCTTCGCCTCGCCTTCTCCGGTGGTCTTGGCGGGCGCCCATGGACCCTGTCGCTCGCGCTGGTCCGCGGATTCCGCCGGCCTACGTCCGTTCCTGCGCCGGTTGCTTCACCTGCTGGCCTCCCCTTGGACCGCGATGGCACCGGGTCGCCCCCGAAGGCCTCGACGAAGGTCCGTCGGGCTTGTCCCGGCGTCTGGTCCGGCATGCCCGCTTTCTCGTCCACTTGCCAGGCGACGGTCCACCAACACGGGCAACCCTCACCGGAGGTTGCTTGGACAACGGAGATGGCTCGACGCATCGGGGAAAGCCAAAGCGCATCGACCGCATTTTCTCCGTGTCCAAAAAGCCCGACTCGGCGGAAGTAGGGACGTACTCTCTTCGATGTCTTCCGACTCTCCATGCCGTCCAGACAGCCAGTCCGCCGCGCAACAGCGGTTTCTGTCGCTGTTCCTGCGCAGCGAGCGGGAGATTTTCCGGTACGTGGCCGCCATCGTCCCGAATGTGGTCGATGCCGAGGATATCGTGCAGCAGACGGCGCTCGCGCTCTGGGAAAAATTCGACGCGTATGATCCGGCCCAGCCGTTCACTCCTTGGGCGTGCCGGTTCGCGCTCAACAAGTCCCGCCAGTGGATCGAACGCCACCAACGCTGGAGGACCCTGATCGACAGCGGTTTGGCGGAGGAACTGGCCCGGCGCCGCGAGGAGCTGCGTCCGGAACTGGAAGCCCGGCTGAGACGCCTCGAGGGCTGTCTGGGGCGGCTGCCGGAGGAACAGCGGTCGCTGGTCGAGGGCTACTACTACCGGCGCAAGGAGATCAGCCAGCTCGCCAACGAATCCGGCCGTTCGGTCGCCTCGGCTTACAAGGCGTTGCAGCGGATCCGCCAAGCGCTGCTGTCCTGTGTCGAGGGCGGCGCCGAGGCGGAGGGGAGCGTGTCATGACCCTGACGTTTCCTTCTTCCGGCTTCGACGAAGCGGTGGCGGCCGTGTGTCACGGCACCGCATCGGACGGACAACTGGAGGGGCTGCACCGATTGCTGCGGGATGATCCCGCCGCCCGCGATGGATACATCTTCCAAGTGGAACTGCATTCACGGCTGGCTTCGGAGCCTGATTTGTTCCCCTCGGCCCACCGGGAGATCCCGCCCCCGCCCGGAAGCTGGATCCGAGGCGACCTTTCCCCGCGGTCTCGGCCCGCCCCCACCGTCGGCGCGAGGCGGTCGTGGCGACGGCGACGGAACCAGCTGCTGGCCATGGCCGCGTGCCTGGCCCTGCTCCTCGCGGGAGGAGGGTGGCTGCGGTACTTCCACGAAGATCGCCGGGGGGCGACGAGCCTCGCCGTCGCCATGCTGGGCCTCGAGGTCAACGCGCGCTGGAATTCCGAGGACCCCGTTCCCCGCCTCGGCGCCCCGTTGGAGCCGCGGCGCCTCCGGCTGGAGTCCGGACTGGCCCAGGTCGTCTTTTACAGCGGTGCCCGGGTGGTGATCGAGGGGCCCACCGAACTCCGGATCGTGTCCTCGACCGAAGCCGTGTGCGCCGGCGGAAAGCTCACCGCGGAGGTGCCGCCCCAGGCCCGGGGATTCCGGGTCGTGTCCCCGCGCTTCGATGTCACCGATCTGGGCACCTCCTTCGGCCTGGACATGGCGGACGGACGAGACGAGCTGCACGTGTTCGAAGGCGAAGTGGAGTTCCGGACCGATGGCAGCAGCACCAACCAGAGCTTGTTGAAGGGCCGCGGCGCCGTGGCGGAACGCGGAAGAGCCCCTCGGCTGGTGGTCGCCGACCCCACGGGCTTCGCTTCGCTGTTCGAGCTGCAGACCCGCTCGGTGGCCGCCGACGCCCTGCGCCATGACCACTGGAGGGCGGCGAGCCGGAAGCTCCGGCGCGACCCTTCCCTCTGGGTCTATCTTGATTTCGAGCACGGCGCTCCGTCGGACTGGCGCCTGCCCAACCTCGGAGCCCGCAGCGCCGGCGTACCGGACGCCGCCATCGTGGGATGCCAATGGCAGGAGGGACGTTGGACCGCCAAGGCGGCGCTGGAGTTCAGCGGTGTCAGCGACCGGGTCCGCCTCAACGTGCCCGGCACGTGCGGATCGGTGACGCTGGCCGCCTGGGTCCGGGTGCAGGGACTGGATCGCCAGATCAACTCGCTCTTCATGTCCGACGGCTTCGACGCCGGAACGATCCACTGGGTGATCCGCGCGGACGGTGTCCCCGGGCTGACCGTGATCGGGGCCGACGGCGGGCATCAGATCCTGGCCGGTCCGCCCGTGCTGACCATGGACCAATTCGGCGTGTGGACGCACCTCGCCGTCGTGCTCAACGGGCCGGCGAAGGAGGCGGTCCATTTTGTGAACGGGCAGCCGGTGAGCCGCCACACGGTCCGCATCGGTCCGCCTTACCGGGTGGGCTCCGCCGAACTCGGGAACTGGAACGCTGTCGGCTTTCCGGGCAACGACCCGTTCCTGATCCGCAACTTCAGCGGGGTCATGGACGAGTTCTGCCTGTTCGGCCGCGCGCTGGGCGACGCGGAGATCCGTGCCCTCTACAACGATGGCAAGCCCCAGGCCGAGACCATGGCAAAAGCCGCCCGGAACTGAAGGCATCGCCCCGCTTTCTCGACCACTCCCAGATACAAACATCAGCCCATGAAAATACTCCTCAGGCACCTCGGCCTCATCCCGGCCCTTTCGGCGCTGCTGGCGGTAGCCCAGACCAACGGACCTGCCAACGACTGGCGATCCGCCTCCTCCAACCAGCCGGGCAAGGACTATCCCAAGGTGAACTCGGAAGGCCGCGTCAAATTCCGGATCGTGGCCACCAATGCCCAAAGCGTCGGGGTGACCTTCCGGGACAGCTCGCCCTTCACCAAGGGAGAGGACGGCGCCTGGTACGGCTACACACGCCCTTTGGACGAGGGGTTCCACTACTATTCCATCAAGCTCGACGGGGCGGAGGTACCGGACCCGGGCAGCCGGATGTTCTTCGGCTCCCAACGCTGGGGCAGCGCCATCGAGGTGCCGGCCAAGGACGCGGGATTCTACACCCTGAAGAACGTGCCCCAGGGCCAGTTGCGGGAGCTGTTCTTCCATTCCCGGAGCACCGATTCCATGCGCCGCGCGTTCGTCTACACGCCCCCGGGCTATGATCAGAACCCGGACAAGCGCTATCCGGTCCTCTATCTCCAGCACGGCTGGGGCGAGAACGAATACGGCTGGGGTGTCCAGGGACATGCGCGCGAGATCATGGACAACCTGATCGCCGAGAACAGGACCCGGCCCTTCATCATCGTGATGATCTACGGCATGACGAACGACACCCAACCGGGCGGTCTCAGGAATTTCGATATCGGGCCTTTCGAGACGGTGCTCATCAAGGAGCTGATCCCCTTCATCGATTCCAACTTCCGCACCCTGTCCGACCAGCCCCACCGGGCGATGGCCGGCCTCT
>CANGMH010000160.1 GCA_947454005.1 Verrucomicrobiota bacterium | reverse complement strand
GAGAACCTGGTCGCGACCTCCGAGTTGGAGATCAGCGTGGCCTCGGCCGACCGCGCCGGCGCGGATCTGCTGAGCGCCCAGGCCGACGTCGCGGTGGCGGAGGCCCAATTGCACATCAACGAGAACGACCTTTCCAAAGCCATCATCAAGTCGCCGATCGACGGCATCGTGCTCACGCGCAGCATCGAACCGGGCCAGACGGTGGCCGCGAGTTTCACCGCGCCGCAGTTGTTCATCATCGCGGAGTCGCTGGAGCGGATGAAACTGGAGGTCGCCATCGCTGAGGCGGACATCGGCCGCGTCGCCAAAGGCCAGAGATCCACTTTCACCGTCGATGCGTGGCCCGACCGTTCCTACGGCGCCGTCGTCTCCATCGTCGCCTCCGGCTCGGTGGTGAAGGACAACGTCGTCACCTACGAGGCGGACCTCGAGGTGGGCAACGACGACCTCAGCCTCCGTCCGGGGATGACCGCCACCGCCGATATCCGCGTGGCGGAGAGCACCAACGTGTTCCTCGTCTCCGCGGCGGCTCTGCGGTTCGCCCCCGCTGCCGTCGGGACGACTCCCGCTGCGGCCAAGAAGTCCTTCGTGCAAAGCCTCATCCCGATGCCCACGCGGCGACGCGATCGTCCGGCGGCCACGGACGGCGGCGGAAAGCCGGCGGGGGCCGGGGCGCACATCTGGATCCTGCGCGACGGCCGTCCGGAATCGATGCCTGTGAGGACGGGCCTGAGCGACGGGCGCAACACGGAGGTCTCGGGCCCAGGGCTCACCGAAGGCATGCTGATCATCCTGCGCGCCAACACGCCGTCCACATGAGCGAGCGCGCCAAGACCCCGCTCATCGAGCTGCATGGCCTGACCAAGACCTACGGCGCCGGGGACGCAGCGTTCCAGGCCCTCAAAGGCATCGACCTCACCATCCAGCAGGGCGAGTTCGTCGCCATCATGGGGCCTAGCGGCAGCGGCAAATCCACGCTCATGAACGTGCTGGGCTGTCTCGATGCGCCGACGACGGGAAGCTATCGCTACCAAGGCATCGCCGTCGGGTCCCTCGACACCGACCAGCGCTCGCTCTTGCGGCGTTACGCGCTCGGGTTCGTCTTCCAAGGCTTCAACCTGCTCGCCCGGACCAGTTCGCTGGAGAACGTCGAGCTGCCCCTTCTCTACCGGGGCGACTCGCGCAAGGAGCGGCATCGGAAGGCGGTCGCCGCCCTCACCTCGGTCGGTCTTGCCACGAAGTTGGACAGCAGGCCGTCGGAGCTTTCCGGCGGTCAACAGCAGCGCGTCGCCATCGCGCGCGCCATCGTCACCGAGCCCGGCACGCTCTTCGCCGACGAGCCGACCGGGAACCTCGATTCCGTGACCACGCGGGACATCATGGAGCTGTTGACCCGCCTCAACCAGGACCGGGGCATCACCGTGCTCATGGTGACGCACGACGACCATGTCGCCGCCACCGCGCGGCGCACCGTGTTGATCAAGGACGGTCTGATCGAATCCGATCTCGTCCGGACCTGAACCGCTTCCCATGATCTGGAACGCCTTCTCCATCGCCCTGCGCGAGATCGGTCGCAACCTCACCCGGGCGTTCCTGACCGTGCTCGGGATCTTCATCGGCGTCGCGGCCATCATCACCATGGTCACGCTCGGCCAGGGAGCCACGCTCGCGGTCAAGGCGCAGATCTCCAACCTGGGCAACAACCTGCTCACGCTCCGGCCGGGCACGGGGTTCGGCTCCCGCGCCGCGTCGGCCGGCGTCCCGAGCTTCACGCAGAAGGACGCGGAGACCATCGGGGAGCAGATCTCCGGCATCGCCGCCGTCGCCCCGGTGCGCACCGCGTCCCAGAGCACGATCTATCTGGACAACGCCCGCGCCTGCGCGGTCACCGGCACGACGCCGGTCTATTTCGGGATCAACAAGTGGAGGCTGGCGGAAGGACGCTTCTTCAACGATGCCGACCTGCGTTCCGGCGCGGCGGTGTGCGTGATCGGCGACACGGTGCGCAAGGAGCTGTTCGGCGGCGAGGATCCGGTCGGGGCCAGGATCCGCATCGGCAGGGCCTCGTGCGAGGTCATCGGCCTCCTCGCCGCCAAGGGCCAGGCCGGGATGGGCGACCAGGACGACACCATCATCATGCCCCTCTCGACCCTGCGACGCAGGCTCATCGGCAAGACCTCTTCGCACGACATCAACCAGATCTCGATCTCCGCCCAGGACGGGATGGATAGCAACGCCCTGATCAACGACATCACGTCGCTGATGCGGCAACGGCGCGGTCTCGGGGACAACCAGGACGACAACTTCAACATCTTCGACACGCGCCAGATCGCCGAGACGCTCGGCGCCACCACCCAGTTGATGACCATGCTCCTCGCCGCGGTGGCCGCGGTGTCGCTGCTGGTCGGCGGCATCGGGATCATGAACATCATGCTCGTCTCCGTCACCGAGCGCACCCGGGAGATCGGCATCCGGTTGGCCATCGGTGCCACCGCGCGCGAGGTGCTCCTTCAGTTCCTCGTCGAGGCCGTCACCTTGTCCGGCGTCGGCGGCATCCTCGGGATCGTCCTCGCGTTCGGTCTCTGCGCCGGTCTCGCGCACCTCATCCAGGTGCCGTTCAACTTCAACCTGCGGATCAACCTCATCGCGTTCCATTTCGCCGCCGCGGTCGGCGTGGTCTTCGGCTACACCCCGGCGAGGCGCGCCGCACGGCTCGATCCTATCGATGCCCTGCGACACGAGTAGAGGCGGACGGAGCTGGTCGTCATGGAGAACCAGCCCTCCGTTTCCGCTCTGTTTTCACCGTCGAGATCCGAAGAGACCACCATGCCGTTCCGATGCCGTCTATCTTGGGCCGGCATCTTGCCGGGCGGATGCAACGTCGCAGCCCGACGCGGCGCGGCCGACGCCCAAGCGCGGGAACCTGATCTCTGGAACCGGGTCCAGCGCCAGAGATGCCAAGAAGATGGCCGCTCGAAGGCAGCCGTATCCAACTCGTATGAGAGCGGACGGACAGGCTGCTGAACGGCAGGGGAAAAATTGGGACGGGTGGAGGGACCCGGAGGCGCGTCACGGACCGGGCCCGGACCGCGGTGAGCAGGCTTTCCCTGGGCCATCCTCAGCCGATCGCCGCTTCGGAAGGGAGGCGGGGGCCACCCCGGACGCCGATGGGGTCCGGGGTGGCCTCCGATCCGCAGGGAAGTCAACCCTGGCGCGAGCCGCGCAACGTGCCGGCGAGGCCGACCAAGGCGCAGGCGATGCCGCCGATCAGCATCCAGACGGCTTTGTCCGTGGGCGATCCGGTGAAGAACCGGGAGACGTCGGAGCGGAACGAGTTCGTGGCCTCGACCCCGAGGACGATGAGCACCGCCCCGACGACGATGAGGACGATGGAGATGATCTTGTTCATGGATGAGAACTTGGACGGAGAAGACGAGGCGGTCGGCGAACAGCCGTGGGGAGAAGGTGGTAAAGGACGAGGTCCCTTGCCATCAGGCCCGGCCGCGACCCGAGATGAGGTTGACGAGGATCATCACGATGGCGACGACCAGCAAGATATGGATGAATCCGCCGATGGTGTAGGCGCTCACGATGCCGAGCAGCCAGAGGACCAGGAGGACCACGGCGATGGTGTACAACATGATGTGAGGGGAAGGAGATGGATGCGCAGATGCAGGACCGGACAAGGCGCGCCGGTCGCGCCCGGTCCGGAGGTGGTGCCGGATCAGCGGGCCGAGGCAGCGGTGATCTCGACGGTCATCTCGTTCACCACGCTGAGGACGCCGACGACGTCGGAGGCCAGCTTGGTGACGAGGCTCTTCTCGGCGGCGTTCTTGGCCACGCCGCTCACGGTGACCACGCCGTCGACGGTCCGGACCTTGGTCTTGATCGCGCTGGTCGAGCGGTGCCAGAAGAGGGACGACTTGACCTGCGCGGTGATCGACGCGTCGTCGATCTTCTCGCCGGTCGTCTCGGCCGGCTTCTTGGTCTCGGTGGAGACGGTCATCTCGTTCTTCACGTCCCGGATGCCCTCGACGTCCTTGGCGTACTCACCGGTCAGTTCCTTCTGCGCCTGGCTGGAGGCCTCGCCGCGCAAGGTGAGGACGCCCTCCTTCACCATCACCTCGGTCCCGCTGGCGCTCACGTTGCGATGGAACAACAGCACCGACTTCACCTTCACCACCAACCAGCCGTCCGAACGCTCGGCCGGTCCGTCGCCCTTCACGGTGATGCGGTTGTCCACGCCGGTGACGCCCGGCAGACCCTCGACGGTGTCCTGCGCCAACGCGCGATGGGAAGCCTGCGAAACGGTCCCGGTCAGGGTGACCACGCCGTCCTTGGCCTCGGTCTTGACCGAGTCCTCGGCGAGGTAGGTCTTGAACACGTAGGACTTCTTGGCCGACGCCTCGATGCGGTCATCGGTCTCCGAGGCGTGCAGAGGCGTACGGGTGACCAGCAGCGAGCCGGCGGTCAAGATCAATGCGAACGACAAATTGGGTTTCATATGCGATTTTCAGTTCCACAGTTCCGTTTGGTGTCTTTCTGGCACCGATGAAACGTTAGCGGTGCACAGGTGCCATTCGCCATGGGGTGAAGACCGGTGAAGGATCGTCGAAGCTTGCAGAGAAGGAATCGAAGGCCGGATCACACCGCATCCGATACATAAGATCTGATCGAGGGACCCGATCCACCTGGGCATCGACTCCTCGATTCGGCGCGGCCCGGTCCTTTGCCCCGTTCGCCGTGGACGAGGTCGTCCGGAGCTCGCTACCGGCGGCGGTCGCCGCCGGCGCGGAGAGCCAGGGCGATGGCAAGACATGCCAAGGTCGCGTCGATGACGAGGTTGACGAAGCCGACGTGTTTCCCTCCGACGGTCCCGAAGCAGCCGCAGCGGATGTCCAGCCCGCGGACCAGCGCCGACACGATCACCATCGCGAACATCAGTGTCATCGCCGACAACAACGATGCGGCGGCGCGGATCCAGATGCCGGTGAGGACGGCCGTGCCGGCGACGATCTCGACCCAAGGCAGCAGGATCGCCACGAGATGGACCACGACGCGGGGGAGCAGATGATAGTTCTCCACCGCCGCGACGAACGCCGCCGGATCGGCGACCTTCAGCGCCCCGGCGAAGACGAACGCCCCGCCGACCGAGAGGCGGAGGAAGATCTCGACGGCCTTGCCCGAACTCGCGGAGAAGTAGCTCCAGACCGGCGGGTGGAAGCCGGCTTCGACCGGGTGGCGCGGGTCGTCGACAGGATCGCGTCGGGCGTCCGGCGTCACGGGGCGATCCCCTTCTTCGTCGGCAATCCGGCCGCGACCCAAGCGGTCCATCCGTCCGCAAGGACGCGGGCATTGGTGTAGCCGAGCCCGGCCAGGCTCGCGCGGAGACGATGGCTGAGCTCGCATTCCTTGCCATCGCAATAGAGCACCAGCGGCGACGCAGGGGTGATCATCGGCGCGATGGCGGGGAAGTGCCCGTCGAAAGATCCCGACGGGAGCCCGAGGGCGTTGGCGATGTGGCCGGCGGCGTAGTCGGCAGGTTCCCGAGCGTCGAGGAACAAGGTCTCGCCACCCAGCCAGAGCGCCTTCGCCTCGGCGACAGTCATCGTGGTCTCCGGCGCCGTCACCGGTCTCGGCGGCGGGACCAGCGGGAGTCCGCGCGGAGAGATCCGGTTGGCGACGAGCCCGAGGGCCGTCGCCGACAGGACGATCAGCGCGGCCTGCCGCAGAGTCCGCGGTGCCGTCATCGTCACGGTTTGAAGACGTTGACGATGACCGGGACCTCCATCCGCGGCTGCCCGGCGACGGAGGTCTCGAACGACAGGTTGCCGCTGACGGTCTGGGCCGGGTTCTCGTCCAACCGGGCGACGAGCTCGTACGACCTGCCTTGATCCTTCGGGACGAGCTCGACGTGGAGGCCTTTGATCGAACTCTCGGCGTTCTTGATCTCGATCGGCTTGCCGTCCGCCGAGCGCACGGTCACCCGTCGCAGCGCGGCGGATTCCGGTCGACCCGGCGCCGCGGCGCCGCCGCCGTCGACGACGCTCCAGTAGAGCGCCTCGGGGACGACCGAGACCTGGCCCATCACCCGCCCGTAGAGATAGACCGTCGCGATCGGACCGTTGGTCTGGTCGGCGGAATGGATCTGGACGTTCTCGTTCAAACGGCGCGGCGGGCCTTCGCGCCGGACGGTGACCCGGATCCGGGCGCTGGAGGCATCGCCTGCCGGGACGGCTTCCTGCTTCGCGGTGATCCACGGCTTCGACGTGTCGAGCCGCACGATCCGCAGCGGCTTGCCGTCGGTGCGCGTGATGGTCGTGGTCTGCTCGGTCTCGTCCACGCCGAAGGCGAGGTCCGGCGAGAGCGCCGCCGGGCCCACGTCGTAGAGCGGCGTGTAGTCGGCGCGGATGGTGAGCGAGACCTCGGGCGACTTCGCGTCGTTGGACGTGACCGAGATGTGCTTCTCCAGGTTGGCGCGGGACCGTCCGAGGTTCAGCGTGAAGGCGAGCTCGCCGCTCTCGCCCGGTCGGAGCGTGTCGGGCTTGAGGCTGGCGATGGTGCAGCCGCAGGACGGCTTCGGCGGCGCGATCCTGAGCACGCCGTCGCCTGCGTTCTTGAACCTGAAGGTCCCGGAAACGCTCTCGACCTGCGTGACCTTTCCGAAGTCGAGGAGCGTCGCCTCGAACTGGAGCCGCGGGGTCCCCGTGGCCGGGGCTTCCGCGCGCGCCGTCCACATCGCGAAGGCCATCGCCGCCGCGGTCATCCATCTCATGTCGTTTCTCATAGGTGTATCCGTTCTCTCCTGAGGGCGCGGTTCATCGGGTCACCACGACGCGATAGAACCAGTCCGGGCCGACGGTCGCCGGAGCGGCGATGGTGAGGACGCCGCCGGTCCCGATGACCGGCAGACCGGGCAACGGCTTCCATGCCGGATCATCCAGCGCGGTCTTGTATTCCACCGTGTAGGACGCACCGGCCTCGCTCGTGAACGAGAAGCCGAAGTTCCCGCCCGAGTAGACCGGCGGCGGAACGCCCGCGCCGCCGATGACGGGCGCGGGCGGATCCACCGCCGGCGCGACCCCGCTTGCTTGGCCCGCGGTACAGGACGCGGAGGCGGCGACCTGGCGCGCTTGGCAGATGTCGATGCCGCTGGCCGTGACCGTGTCGGTCATGGGACCCGCGACGATGTTGGTCACGACCGTCGTGATCCGGTTGGTGGCGAACACGGGGATGTCGTTCGTCGTGCGGACCAGGATGCTGTTCGTCGTGAAGACCGGCACCGTGTTGGTGACGGACACCAGCACCTCGTTGGTGGAGCGGACGGCGACCAGGTTGGTGATGAAGGTCGAGACGTCGTTGGTGACGCGGAGGGTCACGAGATTCGTGACGAAGACCGGGACCGCGTTGGTGGCGCGGATCGTGAGGATGTTCGTGACGTAGTTCTCGACGACGTTCGTCGCCCGGACCGTGAGGAGGTTGGTGGCGTGGTTCTCGACTACGTTCGTCGCCCGGACCGTGAGGATGTTGGTCGCGTAGTTCTCGACGAAGTTCGTCGCCCGGACCGTGACGATGTTCGTGGCGAAGACGGGGACGCTGTTCGTCAACCGGACCGACAGCTGGTTGGTGGCGAGCACCTCGATGGTGTTCGTCGCCCGGACCGTCACGATGTTCGTGGTGAACACGGGGACATCGTTCGTCACGCGCACCACCAACTGGTTGGTGGCGAGCACCGCGACGACGTTGGTCGAGAGCACCGCGACATTGTTCGTCGTCAACACCTCGACCTTGTTCGTCACGAAGGACGTGACGCTGTTGGTCGAGCGCGTGGTCCCGCTCCGGAGCGCGTAGAAGAGATTCGGGCCGAAACCGGTGTCGGTCGCGGTGAAGGTCAGCTCGTTGACCGCGGAGCCCGCGGAGAATCGGTCGGTCGCGACGCCCGTGGTGAGGCCGGTGACCTGGATGGTACCGAACGTGGACGCACCGGAGGCACCTTGGCGGACGTAGTAGAAACGGTTCGCACCGTAGCCGACATCGGTGGAGGTGAAGACGAGACCCACGATGTCGTTCCCCACGGTGAAGCGGTCGGTGACCGTGCCCGGCAAGGCCGGGTTGATGGTGCCGAAGGTCGAGATCCCCGCGGCATCGTGGCGGATGTAATAGAACAGGTTCGCGCCGTAGCCGACATCGGTGGCCGAGAAGGTCAGCGAATCGAACCGCTGCCCGACGACGAACTTGTCCGCGACGACACCGACCGCGCCGCCCGGGGTGATGGTTCCGAAGGTGGTCGTGCCCGACGCGTCATCGCCGAGATAGTAGAAGATCACCGAGCCGAACCCGAGGTCGGGCGCGGCGAAGGCGAGCGAGTTGAAATCGCGCCCGGTGGCGGCGAAACGGTCGGCCACGACACCGGTCGACGCCGTGATGGTGTCGAAGAACGAGTTCCCCGACCCGTCGCGCCGCATGGTGTAGAACTGGGTCGCGGCGTAGCCCTTGTCCTGGTCCGCGTAGTTCAGGCCGTCGAGTCCGGCAGGGACCGCGAACCGGTCGGTCACCGCGTGGCTCACCGGATCGATGGTCGTGAAGGTCGGCGCCACGACGTTGGTGGCGAGGGTCACGGTGACGTTCGTCACGATCACCGATGCCACGTTGGTCGACACGACCGCGACCAGGTTGGTCGTGATGGTGGAGACGAGGTTGGTCGTGACCACGGGGAGGCTGTTGGTCGTCACCGTGCGCACGATGTTCGTCGTCACCACCGGCGAGCTGTTCGTGGTGATCGTGGATACGAGGTTGGTCGTGACCACCGGCAGCGTGTTCGTCGTGATGGTCGTGACCAGGTTGGTCGTGACGACCGGCAATGTGTTGGTGGTGATGGTGGTGACGATGTTCGTCGAGACCACCGGCAGCGTGTTCGTCGTGATGGTCGTGACCAGGTTGGTCGTGACCACCGGCAATGTGTTGGTGGTGACGACGAGGACGACGTTGGTGGAGACCACCGGCAGCGTGTTCGTCGTGATGGTCGTGACCAGGTTGGTCGTGACCACCGGCAATGTGTTGGTGGTGACGACGAGGACGACGTTGGTGGAGACCACCGGGACGACGTTGGTGGTGACGACGGCGACCCGGTTCGTCGTGAGGACCGCGACCAGGTTGGTCGAGACGACGAGCAATGTGTTGGTCGAAACGACGGAAAGCGTGTTCGTGGTGACGACCGTGACGCTGTTCGTCGCGAGGTTCGTGGCGCTTCCGACGATGTAGCTACCGGAGAAGTTGGTCCCGGTCCCGGGAGCCAAAGTAATCGGGCCGAGCACCGGAGTGTTCGGGCCCGGCTGGTCGTCGACCACGAAGACATT
>CANGMH010000159.1 GCA_947454005.1 Verrucomicrobiota bacterium | reverse complement strand
GTCGAGATCCCCAACCCGTCCTCGACGGTCGACGGCCGCGAGGAACGGCTCTTCCGCCACCGCCTCTTCGCCGATGCGCGGGTGCGGACGGTCGCGCCCGATGCGCTGTGCCTTCCGCGCAGCGCCGTGCTCTCGACCGGCGGCGCGCCCGTCGCCTACGTCGAACACGCGCCCGGGCACTATGAGGCGCGCGCGCTCCACCTCGGCCGCATCGGCGACGAGGTGGTCGAGGTGACCGCCGGTCTGGCCGAAGGCGAACGCGTGGTGACGCAGGGAAACCTGCTCCTCGATTCGCAGAGCCAGATCGCCGGCGTGCCGCGTCCGGAAGAGCGCCCGGATGAAGGCGCCGGCGACCGCACCGGCCCGGTCGCGTCGCCGGAAGCCAAGCCCGCCGCGGCCGCTCCGGTCGCCGGTCCCATCGGCGTCGTGTTCGCTCCCGGGGCGCAACGCGCGGTGCGGGACTTTCTCAAGGCCGCGGACGTGGTGCGCGAGGCGTTGGCAGCGGACGATCTGGCGCGCTTCAACGCCGCCGCGGCGGCGTTGCATCCGGTCGTCGCCGCGCTGCCGGACTTCGCCGCGCTCCCCGCGCTGGCCCGCGCCGGGAAGGCCGCGCATCTGCCGGCGGCCAAGGACCTGCCGTCGGCTCGGAAGTCGTTCTATCCGCTCAGCACGGACCTGGTGGAGGTCGTCCGCGGCCTCCGGGGGATACCGGATATCGCCGCGGCGTTCGCCGACGTGACGCTGTACCAGTGCCCGATGGTGAAGCGCGCCTTCCCCGACGCGCCGAAGACCGCCTCGTGGATCCAGCTCGGCGGGCCGGTGCGCAACCCGTGGTTCGGCGCCGACATGATCGATTGCGGCACCGAGCTGCGACGATGACCCCGATTTCCCGTGGCGGGGCGTGGGACGCCGCGGGCTCCAAACCAACCCACGCGAGGAGAAACAAGATGAAACTGCACTACACGTTGATCGCCGCCGCCGTCCTGTTGGGCTCGGTCGCCATGTCCACCACCGGCTGCAAATCCGGCGCCTGCTGCGACATGAAATCGAAGGGAGCCAAGTCCGCGTCGGTGAAACCGTATCCGCTCAAGACCTGCATCGTCTCCGGCGAGAAGCTGGGCGATATGGGCGAGCCCGTCGTGTTCGTCCACGAAGGCCAGGAGATCAAGCTCTGCTGCAAGAACTGCCGGAAGGACTTCGACAAGGAGCCCGCCAAGTATCTGAGCAAGCTGGCCGAGGCCGCGCCCACCGCGCACCACTGACGCGCCGGCCATCGGGCGGGAACGGCCGGATGCCGTTCCCGCCTGCACTTCCATCCGCACCGCACCGCCCGTCCGCACGTCCGCAGCAACGCGTCCGCCATGATCGCCCGCCTCATCGACTGGTCGTTGAAGAACCGCTTCCTCGTGGTCTGCGCCGCGCTGCTCTTGGCCGCGTGGGGCGTGAAGGCGTTGCGCGCGACGCCGGTGGACGCCATCCCGGACCTCTCGGAGAACCAGGTGCTCGTGTACGGCGATTGGCCGGGCCGTTCACCACGGGAGGTCGAGGACCAGGTGACGTATCCGCTGAGCGTGAACCTCCAGGGGCTCTCCGGCGTCAAGGCGGTCCGCGCCAACTCGATGTTCGGCTTCTCGCTGGTCACCGTCGTGTTCGAGGACCGCGTGCCCGGCGACCTCGCCCGGCAACGCGTCAGCCAGCGCCTCAGCCTCGTCGGCTCGCAGCTGCCGGCCGGCGTCATCCCGCAGCTCGGGCCCGACGCGACCGGCCTCGGCTGGGTGTACCAATACTACCTGCACGTGGATCCGGCCGCGGCGGACGGCCACGACCTCGGCGAGCTCCGCGCGGTGCAGGATTTCTTCCTGCGCTACCAGCTCCAGAGCGTGCCCGGCGTCGCCGAGGTCGCGAGCATCGGCGGGTTCGTTCGGCAATACCAGATCGAGGTGGCGCCGGCGAAGCTGCGGCAGGCCGGGGTCACCTTGGCGCAGGTGATGGACGCCGTGGGCTCCAACAACCTGAACGTCGGCGGGAAGGTGATCGAGGAGAACGGCATGGAGTTCGTGGTCCGCGGCGTCGGCCTGGTGAGATCCGTCGCCGACCTCGAGCAGATCGCGGTCGCGACCAAGGACGGCACGCCGGTCTATCTGCGCGATGTGGCGACCATCGGCCTGGGCGGCGAGTTCCGCCGCGGCGCGCTCGACGTCGACGGGCGCGAGGTGGTCGGCGGCATCGTGGTGATGCGCACCGGCGACAACGCGATGGAGGTGATCCGGCGCGTGAAGGCGAAGCTCGCGGAGATCGCGCCGAGCCTGCCCGCGGGCGTCACGGTCCGGCCCTTCTACGACCGCAGCGACCTCATCGCGCGGACGATCGGGACCCTGAAGCACGCGCTCGTCGAGGAGATGGTGCTGGTGACGTTGGCGCACATCGTCTTCCTGTTCCACTTCCGCAGCATCCTCATCGTCACCATCCCGCTGCCGCTGAGCATCCTCGTCTCGTTCGTGCTGATGGAACGGTTCGGCATCTCGTCGAACATCATGTCGCTCGCGGGCATCGCCATCGCCATCGGCGTGCTCGTCGACGCCGGCATCGTGATGACCGAGAACGTCATCCGCCACTGCGAGGAGGCGGAAGCGCGGAAGAGAGTGATCAGTGGGTCAGTGATCCGTGATCAGTCCGACGGACCGACCGTTGGCTTACTGGATACTGCTTCACTGATCACTGATCACTCTCAGCGCCTCACCCCCGCGGAGAGGCTGGCCTGCACCCTGACGGCGGCGACGCAGGTCGGGCGGCCGATCTTCTTCGCGATGGCCATCATCATCCTCGCGTTCGTGCCGGTGTTCGCGATGGGCGGCCAGGAGGGCAAGCTGTTCCATCCGCTCGCCTTCACCAAGACCTTCGCCTGCGTCGGGGCGACGCTGCTCGCGGTGACGCTCGTGCCGGTGCTCTGCTCGCTGCTGGTCAAAGGTCCGTTCCATCGCGAGGAGGACAACTGGGTGATGAAGCTGCTGCTGCGCGTGTACGACCCGGCGCTCGACTGGTCGCTCGCGCATCGCAAGAGCGTGCTCGGGCTCGCGGCGTTGGTGCTGCTGGTGTCGCAGGTGGTCGCGTGGGGATTGCCCCGGCCGGTGCTCGACCGCATCGCGGCGCGGAGCCCGTCGGTCGCCGCGCGGCTCGGAGGATTCGGCCGCGAGTTCATGCCGGCGCTGAACGAGGGCTCGCTGTTGTTCATGCCGGTGTTGCTGCCGCAGGTCTCGCTCACCGAGGTGAAACGCATCATGTCCTGGCAGGACCGCGTGATCTCCGGGACGCCCGAGGTCGCCAGCGTCGCCGGCAAGCTCGGCCGCAGCGAGACGGCCACCGATCCCGCGCCGGTCGAGATGATCGAGACGACCATCATGCTCCGGCCCGAGTCCGCGTGGCGCCCGGGCATGACGCGCCAGAAGATCGTCGCCGAGCTGACCGAGAAGCTCACCGCCGTCCCGGGTTACGTCCCCGGCTTCCTCCAGCCGATCGAGAACCGCGTGCTGATGATCTCGACCGGGATCCGCGCGCAGGTGGGCGTGAAACTGCTGGGCGACGACCTCGACCAGCTGCAGCAGCTGGCCTTCGACGTGGAGAAGGTGGTGCGCGAGGTGCCGGGCGCCGTCGGCGTCGCGCCGAGCCGGGTGCAGGGCAAGCCGTATCTCGACATCGAGGTCGACCGTCCCGCGATGGCCCGTCTCGGCCTCTCCGCGAAGGACGTGCTCGAAGTCGTCGAGACCGGTCTCGGCGGCAAGAACGTCGGCACCACCATCGAGGGACGCCAGCGGTTCCCCATCCAGGTGCGCTTCGACCGCGCGTCGCGCGACGACATCGAGAAGCTCGCCGAGGTGCTGGTGCCGCTGCCTTCCGGCCGGTCGATCCCGCTCGGCGACGTCGCGAGGATCCGGCGCGTCGTCGGCCCGAGCGAGATCGCCAGCGAGAACGGCCGCCTCCGCGTGTTCGTGCAGGCCAACGTCCAGGGCCGCGACCTCGGCGGGTTCGTCGAGGACGTGAAGACGCGCATGGCCAAGGACGTCGTCCCCGGGCTGCCGAAGGGCGTCACCGTCGAGTATTCCGGCCAATACGAGAACCAGCTGCACGCGGAGCAGACGCTGCGGACGATCGTGCCCGTGGTGCTGCTCACCATCTTCCTGCTCCTCTACATCGTGTACCGCAGCGCGAAGGAGGCGGCGCACGTGCTGCTCGCCGTGCCGTTCGCGCTGAGCGGATCGGTGTTCCTCCAATGGGCGCTCGGCTACGACTTCAGCGTCGCCGTCTGGATCGGCTACATCTCGCTCTTCGGCATCGCCATCCAGACCGGCGTGGTGATGGTCGTGTATCTCGAGGAGGCCATGGCGAAGCGCCACGAGGCCTGCCGGGCCCGCGGCGCGGCGTTCACCTCCGCCGAACTGCTGGAAGCGATCAAGGCCGGCGCCCGGCTCCGGCTGCGTCCGAAGGTGATGACCGTGGCCACGACCATCGCGAGCCTGCTGCCGATCATGTGGAGCACACGGGCGGGCGCGGAGGTGATGAAGCCGCTCGCGACACCGGTCATCGGCGGCAGCATCAGCTCGCTCATCCACATCCTCATCGTCACGCCGGTGATCGTGGCGTGGCTGCGCGAACGCGAGCTGGCGAAGGAGACCACGAAGGCGTCCGCCGGATCCGTCACTTCCCGGTGACGGCGGCGATGATCATCGAGACGGTCTTCTCGATGCCGCCCTGGTTCTCCTCGACGACAGCGCGGGCGCGTTCTCCGAGACGGGCGCGCAGACCCGGATCGGCGAGCACCTCGGCCAACGACCGCTCCAGGGCCGCGGCATCGGGGACCTGGATGGCGGCCTTGCGCTCGACGAACTGCGGCACGATCTGGGGGAAGTTCTGCATGTTCGGCCCGAACAGCACCGCCTTGCCGAGTGCCGCGGGCTCGATGGGGTTCTGGCCGCCCTCGGCCGTGAGGCTCTTGCCCACGAACACCGCGTCGGCCCGTTTGTAGAAGAAGCCGAGCTCGCCGGTGGTGTTGACGACCAGGCACCCGACCTCGCCCGGGGCACGCTGCGTCGTGGACGTCACCTCGGTGCGGAAGACGAACTTCACGCCGCGGGCCGACAGCTCGCGTCCGACCTCGGCGCCGCGCTCATGGTGGCGCGGCACCAGCACGAGGAAGAGCCCAGGGAACCGCTCCCGGAGCCGGCCCGCGATGTCGGCCAGGATGGCTTCCTCGCCGGCGTGGGTGCTGCCGGCGACCAGGACGAGCGCGTCGTCCGCCACGCCGAGCTGGCGCAGCAGCTGCGGCACGTCCAATTGGCGGCGGTCCGGGACCTTCGCGGAATCAAACTTGAGGCTGCCGGTCACGTGCACCGAACCCGGCCGGCATCCGAGTTTCCGGAGGCGCTCGGCATCGGCCTCGCTCTGGACGCCGACGCCGGCGAAGCCCGCGAAGAACGGGCGGAAGAGGAATCCGGCGCGGCGATACCCGCGGAACGACCGGTCGGAGACCCGGGCGTTGACCAGCAGGTACGGGATCTCCCGCTTCTGCAGGCCCCAGAGCATGTTCGGCCACAGCTCGGCCTCGACGAAGACCATCGCCTCCGGGTTGATGATGCCGAGCGCGCGCTGGACGTGTTTCCGCCGGTCGATGGGATAATAGATCTTCGAGATGTGGGCCGGCAGCCGCTTCTTGAGCTCGGCCATGCCGGTGGCGGTCGTGGTGGAGACGAGCAGCTTGTGGTGCGGCAGCCGCGGCTCCAGCACCTTGAGCAGCTGCACGCAGAGGTTCACCTCGCCGACGCTGACCGCGTGGAACCAGAGGGTCCGCCGGTTGGTGAGCGCCTGCTTGAGCTTGGCGTCGTAGCTGCCGAACCGCTGCCCGAACCCGGCGACCCAGCCGCCGCGCCGCCACATCTTGAGGAAGTAGAAGGGCGCGGTGACCAGGAGGCCGATGTTGAAGAGAACGTTGTAGAGGAACCGCATTGTCCGGGTCGGCCAGCTAGCGCCGGGCCAGATTTGACCAGAAGTTCACACCGACAAGCAAATGTTGCGGCCGAGGACCACGGTCGGGGATGCCCGGACAGAAGGGTGGCGCCAAGGATCCTGCGCTGGACAAGGTCTGCGGACCCGCCCAGCGTCTTGACGGTTCCCTAAGCATCCCTACCTATGCAAAAGCCCTCGATCCGTACTTTTCGCCGTGCGCTGCCTTGCTTGGCCGCGGCCCTACTCGCGGCCTCGGTCGACACCGCTGCAGCAGGTGACCTGTTCACACTGAGCGGGACCACCACCGACGGCGGTCCGGTGATCGGTTTCAACCAGGGCAGCAGCCAGCTCCCGGGCTTCGTGCAGGACCTCGTCACCGGCAGCGGACATTTCAGCGGGCTCGCCAATCGCGGCCTCCAAGCCGGCCTCCGGTACGCGGACGTCCCGAACGCCCTTAATTTCAACATCCAGCAGGTCGGGACGCAGTGGACGGCGAAGCTCGTCTCGCCGTTCGACCCGGGGATCATCAACCGCACCTTCACCGCGGCGACCCGGGACCAGCTCGACGACGCGATCCAGGCGTATCTGAAGAAGGACGGTTCGGCCGACCTCGCGAAATTCCTCGCCGCGATGGGCAAGCGCTCCGTCGCGGGCGTGCTCGACGGCAACCCGAACGCCGCCACCGCGCAGGTCGCGAACCAGACGTTCATGGAGTACGGCTTCCGCCCGACCGAGACCGCCGACGAGATCGCCGCGGACGAGGACGGCGATGCGGCCGCGCCGGCCGGCCATGTCGGGCTCGCCATGACCGCGGATGTCGGCACCTTCCGCAGCCGCGGCATCGAAGGACAGAGCTACAGCTGGACGCCGGTCCTCCCGTTCGTCGTCGGCAAGGCCCGCCGGGTGAAGGTCGAGCTCGCGCTGCCGCTCAACTACACGCAGATCGAGGGCGCCGACCAATATCGGGCCGGTGCGCAGGTGGGTGTCTCGGTCCTCGTGGTGAAACGCCGGAAGGACCAGCCGTGGCTCTGGCAGGTCTCGCCCCATGCCGGCGCGGTGGTCGCCGGTTCCGCCGACATGATCTCCGGCGGCCTGATGGCCTCGGGCGGCGTGACGAGCTACACCTCGTATCGCAACGGCAACTGGGAATTCTCGATGGGCAACCAGGTGACCATCCACGAAGGCATCCGCGTGAGCGTGGACAGCTACACCTTCGACCCGGAGCTGAGCCAGCAGATCATCAAGAACGGCCTCAAGGTCGGACGCAGCCTCGGCCGGCGTTGGTATGCCGAGGCGTATGTGATCGACACCGAGTTCGCCCAGGCCGCGTTCACCTCGCGCTTCACCACCGTCGGGGCCGGCGTCGGCTATCGCGGAGCCAACCGGAAAGGCTACGTGATGGTCGGCAGCTACGCCGAGTTCGGACCCAATTATGAATCGGCCCATTTCCAGTTCGGCACCGGTTGGAAGTTCTGACGCCCACCGCCTTCTCCTCCTGTGAAGACCTACCTTTTGTCCGGTCTGGCCGCGCTGCTCACCGGTGTCGCCGCCTTGGCCGCCGACGCCGCGGCGACAGTCCCCCGCAACCTCGCGCTGGAGCTCACGGTCATCCGCTTCAAGCCGGAGTCAAAGGAGCAGGTGCTGCGCGATTTCCCGCTGACGGGCGACGCCTCCAACGTCGTCGAGCAGCTGCGCGGCCTCGGCCGGAGCGTGGACGTCGTCTACCGCGGAACGCGCGATGTCGTGGTCGAGCCGAAGAGCACGGCGAAGTTCGACGCCACCGAGACGCGCCCGGTCATCCTCGTCGGCAAACCGGGCGCGCCGGTGCCGCCGGCCACGGTGTACGGCCTCACGCTCCAGGTCACCGTCCGGCCGGCCGGTGACGATGCCTTCGTGCTCGCCTGGGAAGGGAACCTGAACTGGTCGCCTGATCTGATGGACCGCCGCATCGGCATGCAGAACACCTTCCAGTTCATCGGCAAGGCGGCGAACGTCGCCCAGAGCGCCAGCCAGCTCGCCGGGGATTCCTCGGGCACGGTCAAGCAAGCGGCCGACATCGGTCTCGCCGTCGCGGAGATGTTCCGCAACGGCAACGCCGACAGCTCGATCTACGAGCTCCCGGTGCTCAAGACCGTCTCGCTCAACGGCAGCCGCGCGTGCCGCAGCGGACACCTCATCGTCAGCACCACCGCGGCGGAGGCCGGCGTCAAGGAACCCCAGGTCCTCTTCTTCCTGCTCGCGCCGAAACTGCAGCCATGAGCCGGACCGCCCTGGCGGCCGTGCTCTGCGGCGTGCTGGTCTGGACCTCCCGGTCCGCCGGCGACGTGCTGGTCCTGACCAACGAGACGCCCGCCGGCATCGTCCAAGACCCCGTTCCCGCCGATGTCGTCGTCGTGGCCACCGTCCTGCGGCACCGGCCGGCGAAGCAGACCGTCGTCCCCGGCGAGAAGGTCGCCGCCTGTCGGACGCTTCCGGAACTGGCTCAATTGCTCCGCGCTTCCGGCACGTTGGAGGTGCTCTGCCACGCCCGGCGCGATGTGGCGTGCCTTCCGTCCGCGCGCGCCGATTTCCTCGCGACCGAGACGCGGCCGGCCTTCAGCCTCGGCGACAACGGCGGCACGCTGACCAACCAGACCTTCGGCGTGGATCTCCATGTGGATGTGCGGATGCTGGTCCCGGCGACCGTCTCGACCCCGCCCCTGATCGCCATGTCATGGGAAGGCGGATGGTCCGGCTCCGTCTCGCTGCTGGCCCGGTGGGAAGCGTTCGCCGTCCGCGGCTTCAACATCGCGCGCGCCGTCCCCGGTGTCGCCTACGAGAAGATGGAGGAGGACGAGGACGGCTTCGTGAACACGGGCGGCGGCGGCGATCTCGGAGGGCTGTTCAAGCGGAAGAAGAAGGACAAGCAGCCACCCAAGAAGGAGACCAAGCCCGGCCCCGTCGCGGCACCCGCCGCCGGACGCGAGCCGTCTTATGTCGCGGAGACCGCCGTCGAGACGGTGCCCATGTCCGGCGAATGGATCGGGCAAGCGGGGCAACTGCTCGTCCGCCGGACGGCCTTGGCCGCCGGGGACAACCCGGGCGATCTCTATCTGGTCCTCCAGTCGCGCGGCGCGGAGTGAGGTCCGCGACCCTACAACGGTTCCCGCCCGCGCCCGCGCCGCGGAGTTGCGGCTGACCGTTGAAGTGTCGGGAGGGACGCGGTTCCACCCGCGCCCCAGATTCTTCACGCCGCGCGCGTCATCGCTTTCCCGCGCAGCCCGTCACGCCACGGGATATCCTGCACGACCTCTTCGCGAATGGATCAGGGCGCGGGTGGAACCGCGCCCTCCCGGGTTTTTGGTGCGCCGGTCCACGCGAAGCGTC
>CANGMH010000158.1 GCA_947454005.1 Verrucomicrobiota bacterium | reverse complement strand
GACGGCAAGAGTCCGCGGGCGAGATGCGGTGGACGCCGATTTTGAGCGCGCATGGAGCGAGCTGTGCGGCCGCTATCCTGAAGGTTCTTGGTTCCGCGATTCCCATCTCGCAGAAGGGAAAGGACGGTTCCATCGGATCCTCCGCGACCTTTCCGCGCTCGTGCCGTCCGGCACAGGACTCCCCGTCCTCGACGTCGGATGCTACAACGGGTTCTTCTGCTACCTGCTGCACAAGCTCGGCTACAAGGCCAGCGGGTTCGACGGCATCCCGGACGAGGTCCTGCCCGATCGGCCGCTGCTCCTCGGCGAGATCGGAGCGGACTTTTTCCAAGGGAACCTCAACGAGCGGGAGCCGTTCCGGAGGTGTCCTCCCGGTGGTTTCTCGGCGGTCATCCTCGGCGGGGTCCTCGAGATCATCTTCAACCACCCGTTCGCCCTCTTGTCGGGCGCGCGCGAACTATTGGCCCCGGGCGGCATCTTGGTGGTGAGCGCGATCAACCCGCACACGCTGGCGAATTCGCTCCGGGTGTTGCGCGGCCGGTCGACGATGGAAGGGGACGCCGAGTTCGCGAAGACGCCGAAGGTCGGCGCGGACGGGATGGTGGTCGGGTACCAGCCCAAGCAGCTCGTCTATCGGGAATACCCGTTGCCGTTGCTCGTACGACTGGTGGAGGAAGCGGGATTCACGGCGGTCAGGACGGAATACTTCGGCAGCCTCCCGCATCCCGACCAAGCGCCCTTGGTCCGTCTCATCAAATCGGCGCCCATATGGGCTTGGATGCAGCGGCAGCGCCTCTTCGCCTCCGGCATCCATCTGGTGGCCCGCCGGAACGGTTGACCGTCCCGCCGTGCCCGCCTCTCAGACCTTGAGGATCTCGGTCTCTTTGGTCGCGAGATGCCCGTCCAGCTTGGCGATGTAGCCGTCGGTCAGTTTTTGCACGTCGGTCTCGGCGCCCTTCACGTCGTCCTCGGAGGTGCCGTCGGCCTTGGCCTTCTTGAGCAGGTCCATGGCGTGGCGGCGCTCGTTGCGGATCGCGACGCGGCCGTCCTCGGTCATCTTCTTGCAGATCTTGATGAACTCCTGGCGACGTTCCGCGCTCAGGTCGGGGAGGACGATGCGGATGAACTTCCCTTGCGAGGCCGGATTCAGCCCGAGACCGGAGGCCTGGATGGCCTTCTCGACCGCCTTCATCGTGCTCTGGTCGAACGGCTGCACCATGAGCATCCGTGCCTCGGGCGCGCTGATGGTCGCCAGTTCCTTGAGCCGCATCATGGATCCGTAGGCCTCGACCATGACGTTCTCGATGAGCGTGGGCGAGGCCTTGCCGGTTCGGACACCGGTGAACTGGTGGACGACGTGCTCCTCGGTCTTGAGCATCTTCTCTTCGGTCTCGAACAGGATCTCTTCGATGGTCATGGCGCGGTGGGTCGGGGTGGGAAAGTCGGGAGGAAATGCGACAGGGCCGGTGGGTTCAGCCGGTGACGACCGTGCCGATGGGTTCGCCCATCACGACGCGCATCAGGTTGTGGGCCTTGAAGAAGTCGAACACGATGATGGGCATCTTGTTGTCCTGGCAGAGCGCGAAGGCCGCCGCGTCCATCACCTTGAGCCGTTTTTCCAGCGCCTCGCCGTAGCTGATCTTCTCGTAGCGCGCGGCATCGGGGAACTTCTTCGGGTCCTTGTCGTAGATGCCGTCGACCTTGGTCGCCTTGAGCACCACCTCGGCGTTGATCTCGTTCGCGCGGAGCGCGGCCGCGGTGTCGGTCGAGAAGAACGGGTTGCCCGTGCCCGCGGCGAAGATCACCACGCGGCGCTTCTCCAAGTGGCGGACCGCCCGGCGGCGGATGAACGGTTCGGCGATCTGCGTCATCGTGATGGCACTGAGCACCCGGGTGGGCACGCCTTGCTTCTCCATGGCGTCCTGGAGCGCGAGGGCGTTGATCACGGTGGCCAACATGCCCATGTAGTCGCCCGTGGCCCGCTCGATGCCGCGCTCGCTCCCGGCCAGGCCGCGGAAGATGTTGCCGCCTCCGACCACGATGACCACCTCGACCGCGAGATCATGGACCTCCTTGATCTGCCGCGCCATGTCGTGGACCGCCTCCGGACAGATGCCGGCCGCTTCGTCGCCACCCAACGCCTCCCCGCTCAGCTTGAGCAGGATCCGGCGGAACTTGGGTGCGGGTTTGGCTGCAGAGGTCTTCTTCATCGGCGGGGCTTATGTAACCGGTTTGCCACGAACGCGTCAAACGTGCTCCGGTCGAGTGCGCCGAAGCCGGCGTCAACGTCGGACCACCCAGAACGCGATCGCCCCGACGCCTGCCGCGACCAACCCTATGGCCAGACGCCGTCGCACCCGCCTCCAATGTCGCCACTCCGGATTGTCGAACAGCCATCGCTCGCAATGCGGGCAACGCGAGGGATTCTTGGCCACGCCCTCGCGGCAATGGGGACAGCGAGGTCTGAAAATCTGGGTCATATCGATTCTCGGACTTCACGCAACGGCGATACCTCACCGGAGTCGGAGTTATCTTCGAACTACCCTGATTCTCAATCAAGCGAACACTTATCCGCAATATTGATTTTCCGAATACGCGATCCTATAACCGATATACCACCCGTCGTCGCTATAGGTATTTTCCACTATTTAACGATATCTCCTCTTATTTTTCGCCTCATTTTAACTTCTTTCGCGAACAAAACGTCGCACAGAAACCCAGGAAATCCCCAGCGTTCGGGCGGAGCTTGGTTCCAGATATCAGGAAACCGCCCGGCCTTCGCGTGGCATTTCTCAGGATCGCGCGGCAATACTGCACCTCGGCCCCCGACAAAAATCGACAGGCCAACTTGCGGTGACCGAGATCAGGATCCCGAAGATGGGTTGAGAACGGATATCTCAGGTGGTTGCCTCGGTTCCCAACTTGAAACCGTCCGGCCGGAGCATCACGCCAGCGCGTCGCTCACCAGGGCCTGGGCCTCGGTGACGATCCGCTGGAGGTGCTCGGTCCCGCGGAAGCTCTCGGCGTAGAGTTTGTAGATGTTCTCCGTGCCGCTCGGACGCGCGGCGAACCAACCGTTCTCGGACACGACCTTCAGGCCGCCGATGGACGCTCCGTTCCCGGGAGCCCGGGTGAGCTTCGCCAGGATCGGTTCGCCGGCGAGTGAGGCACCTTTCACGGCTTCGGGGGACAGCTTTTTGAGCTTCGCCTTCTGCGCCGGCGTGGCAGGAGCGTCGAGCCGGGTGTAGCTCGGCGCGCCGAGCCGGGAGGTGAGCTCGGCATAATGTTCGCCGGGATCCTTGCCGGTGACCGCGGTGATCTCCGCCGCCAACAGGCCGAGGATGAGCCCGTCCTTGTCGGTGCTCCACGCGGTGCCGTCGCGCCGCAGGAAGCTGGCGCCGGCGCTCTCTTCGCCGCCGAAGACACAGGTGCCGGCGTAGAGACCGGGGGCGAACCACTTGAAGCCCACCGGCGTCTCCATCAATGGCCGCCCCAGGCCGGCGACGACCCGGTCGATGAGGCTGCTGCTCACGAGCGTCTTGCCGACGACGCCGGCCGACGGCCAACCCGGCCGATGGGTGAGCAGGTAGCGGATCGCGACCGCGAGGTAGTGGTTCGGGTTCAACAGACCCGCGCTGCGCGTGACGATCCCGTGGCGGTCCGCGTCAGGATCGCAGGCCCACGCGATGTCGAACCGGTCCTTCATCCCGACGAGGCCGGCCATCGCGTACGGGCTCGAGCAATCCATGCGGATCTTCCCGTCATGGTCGAGGGTCATGAAACCGAACGCCGGATCCACCGCCTTGTTCACGATGGTGATGTCCAGGCCGTGCCGCTCCGCGACCGGCTGCCAGTAGGGCAACGACGCACCGCCGAGCGGGTCGACGCCGATGCGCAGGCCGGAGGCCTTGATCGCGGCGAGGTCGACCACCGAGGCCAGGTCGTCGACGTAGGGCGAGATGAAGTCGTGAGCGTGCGTCGTCGCCGCGCGGAGGGCCCCGGCGTGCGGAGTCCGCTTGACGTCGCGGTTGCCGGCGCGGAGCAGTGCGTTCGCGCGGTCTTGGACCCAATCCGTCACATCGGTGTCCGCGGGACCGCCATCGGGCGGGTTGTACTTGAAGCCGCCGTCCTGCGGCGGGTTGTGCGACGGAGTGATGATCAGACCGTCCGCGAAGGCCGCCTTCCGTCCGCGGTTGTGGCCGAGGATGGCGTGAGAGACCACCGGGGTGGGGACGAATCCGTCACCGGCCGCGATGAAGGTCTCGATGCCGTTCGCCGCCAGCACCTCCAGTGCGGTGCGTTCCGCCGGGCGCGAGATGGCGTGGGTGTCCTTGCCCAGGAATAGCGGTCCCCGGTCGCCCTTCATCGCGCGGAAATCGCAGACCGCCTGGGTGATGGCCGCGATATGGGCGTCGGTGAACGTGCCGTCCAGCGGTGTGCCGCGGTGGCCGCTCGTCCCGAACGCGACCGCTTGGGTCGGGTCGGCGAGGTCGGGCATGCGGGTCTCGTAGGCGCGCTCCAGCGCGGCGAGGTCGGTCAGCAGGTCCTTCGGGGCCGGTTTTCCGGCGAGCGGATGTGGCATGGCCGGAAGGTATCGGGATCCGCCGCCGCGGGGGAAGCGAGGAGCGTCCGGACCGCTTCTTTGCGCAGGCCATGATCCCTCCTGCCGACGCGCGGTTCCGTGCGCAGGCTTGTCGGACCAAGACCGTTCAGGGACGTTTTCCCGACCGCCATGAAACCGTTCTTCGTCTTGATCGCCATGTCCGCTCTCGTCGCGACCCTCAGCGCCGAAGTCCAACCCGCCTTCCCCCTCTGGCCCGACAAGGCCCCCGGCGCGCTCGGGACCGGGACCAACGACATCCCGACGCTCACGCCGTACCTGCCGTCGGCGGAGACAGCCACCGGCGCGGCGGTCGTGATCTGCCCGGGCGGCGGCTACGGCGGGCTCGCGTCGCACGAAGGCGCGGACTACGCGCTCTACCTGTCTCAACGCGGCGTGACCGCCTTTGTCCTCAAGTACCGCCTCGGAAGCCACGGCTACCGGCATCCGGTCATGCTCGGCGACGCGGCCCGCGCGGTGAGGTTGGTGCGGTCCCGGGCATCCGGGCTCAAGCTCGACCCGAGGAAGATCGGGATCATGGGCAGCAGCGCCGGCGGCCATCTCGCTTCGACGCTCCTGACCCACTACGACCTCGGCGATGCCGGCGCGGCGGACCCGGTCGACCGGATCAGTTCCCGTCCCGACATCGGGATCCTCTGCTATCCGGTGATCACGATGGAGAGCTACGGCCACACGGGTTCCCGCGAGAACCTGCTCGGGAAGTTCCCGACCGCCGACCTCGTCAACCTGCTCTCGAACGAGAAGCAGGTCTCGCCCGGGACACCGCCGACCTTCCTCTGGCACACTGTCGAGGACCAAGCGGTGCCGGTCCGCAATTCGCTCGAGTTCGCGGCCGCACTCTCGCGGAACGGCGTGCCGTTCGACCTCCACGTGTACCAGCAAGGCCGGCACGGGATCGGTCTCGCCTCGAGGCCGCCGGCGTTCGACAACCCGCACCCTTGGGCGAATGACCTCGTCTTCTGGCTCAAGGTCCAAGGCTTCGTGAGATAGCCTCCACAGCACGCCGGAAGGTTCCCGGAAAAAGGCGATCCCGCCCGCGGAGGGACATCCGCGGCGGGATCGTGGGGCTGTCGTCGCCCTGGCTCGGGCGGGATCGGAGCGTCAAGGACGCTTGGTGGAAGCAGGAGCCTTGGGCTTCTCCTTCTTGGGTTTCTTCACTTCTTTTTTCTGGCTGTTGTTTCCTTTGGCCATGGTGGGCTCCTTCGTTTTCTCCGCGTGTCGCGCCTCTGCTAGGACGTCCGGCGATCGATTGCAAGCCGCGTGATGCCGAGCGATGCGGCCAGATCGACGAAGCCTCTGGTAGGATGGACCCGGAAGGCGGGCGGAACGCGGGCCGTCACCCCACCGGCTCCGCGAAACAACTTCCGCCGGGAGCATCTCTGCTGCTACAACCACCCATGCAGTTTCACGAACTCGGCCTGCGCCTCGCCCTCCTCGATGCGGTGGCGGCGATGGGCTACAAAGAGGCCACCCCGATCCAAGAGAAGGCCATCCCCCTCATGTTGCAGGGGCGCGATGTCATCGGGTCGGCGCAGACGGGCACCGGCAAGACCGCGGCTTTCGCCCTACCGATCATCCACCAGATCGGCACGCACGGGCCCGGCCCGCGCTGCCTCGTGCTCGAACCGACCCGCGAGCTCGCCTCGCAGACCGAGGAGAACTTCAAGAAGTTCGCCAAGTTCACGAACCTCAACGTCAGCGTCGTCTTCGGCGGCGTGGGCTACGGCAAGCAGAAGGACGAGCTCAAGGCCGGCGTCGACATCCTCGTCGCCACGCCGGGCCGCCTGCTCGACCACATGCAGGAGAAGCTGGTGGACCTCAGCCGGGTGAAGCATCTCGTGCTCGACGAGGCCGACCGCATGCTGGACATGGGCTTCCTGCCGGACGTGAAGCGCATCGTCGAGAAATGCGGCAAGGACCGCCAGACCGCGCTCTTCTCCGCCACCGTGCCGCCGGCCATCGAGACGCTCATCCAATGGGCCATGCGTTCGCCGGAGACGATCGAGATCGGCGCGCGCCGTTCGCCGGCCGAGACGGTGAAGCACGTGCTCTACCCCGTGGCCGAGCGGCAGAAGAAGGACCTGCTCCGGGCGCTGCTCGACCACGTCCACTACGAATCCGTGCTCATCTTTTGCCGGACCCGCCGCCGGGCCGACGACATCGAGGCGCTGCTCAAGCGCAACCAGCACCGCGTGGCGGCCATCCACAGCGACCGTTCGCAGGCCGAGCGTGAACAGGCGCTGGCCGGCTTCAAGTCGGGCAAGTTCGAGGTGCTCGTCGCCACCGACATCGCGTCGCGCGGCCTCGACATCGCCGACGTCACCCACGTGATCAACTTCGACGTCCCGCAGCACCCCGAGGACTACGTCCACCGCATCGGCCGGACCGGCCGGGCCAAATCGACGGGCGACGCGTTCACCATCATGGTCGCCGAGGACGCCCAAGCGGTCCGGAGCATCGAGCGCTACATCGACCGCACGATCGAGCGGGTGAAGCTCAAGGATTTCAACTACGACTACACCGCCATCTTCGACGACGGGAAGCCCGGCATGGGCCACGTCGCGGAGCGGAAGGTGAAGGGCGTCCGGCTCACCGGCGGCTACTACTTCGGCCCGGCCAAGCGCCGCCGCTGACCTCGGTCCGGCGAAACGGTCGCGAGCCCCGGGACACGAGAAGTTCCGCCGCGGCGGAACGGAGCGACCTCCGTCAGGCGCCGGGACGCGATGCCCGCAACGCGACGACCTCGTCGCGCAGTTCTTTCGCGAGCGCCTTCCGGTCCTCGCCGGGATGCCGTCCGGCCCCGAACGCGACGCGTCCGCCCAGACGCGGTTTGGACAGCAGGTTCAGGAAGTGCGGGAAGAACGTCATGTCGCGCCAGTAGGCGACGTCGTCCGCGACCGTCCCGCCCTCCACCGAGTAATCGAGCGCGACCGGCGCGACGCTCCAGCCGTTGCCGACGGCGGTCGCCAGCAACGACGGACGGAACGGCAGCACGTCGTCCCCGCCGGAGCTGGTGCCTTCCAGGAAGATCACCACCGGCACATCCGCCCCGATCACCGGATCGAACTGCCTCGCCACGTCGACCAGGTCGCCTTTGCGTTCCCGTTGGAGATAGATGGTGCCGGCGCACTGCGTCAGCCAACCGACGACCGGCCAACCGCGCACCTCGGCCTTCGAGACGAACACCATCGGCGTGACCGCGACGAGGGTCACGATGTCGAGATAGCCGAGATGGTTCGAGCAGAGGATCCGCGCGGTCGGCACCTCGCCGACGGACCCGACCTCGAGGTCCAGCACCTTGCAGAGACGCCTCGCGTGGCGGTGCGCCCAATCGGCGCGGCGGCGGTAGTCGCGCCGGCCTTGCTTCTTCTCCACCGGGCGGACGGACGACCAGAAGTCGCCCAGCGCGGTGGCGCAGAACCAAAGGAAGCGGATGGAACGTCCCGCGACGCGGAACGGGTGACTCGGCATGGGCCTAGCCTAGGATGCGGTACGCCGCGGGGGGAAGCGCTTCGAGATCCAGCCAGGTGAGGAAGTCGATGGTCTTGAACTCCCGGTCGAGCGCCGGCGGGCCGCAGATCTTGCCACCGAGCGAGAGGTAGGCGCGCAGCAGCTTGGGCGTCTTGGGCACCTCCGCGGCGAGCTGCTCCATGTCGCAGCGGAACGGCGCCAGCGGGAAGGTCCTCAACGTCGGCTCGACCAGATGCGCCGCGCTCAGCTCGAAGAACGCCGACGCGCCGACCCGGGGATCCTGCGAGGTGAGCGAGCTGCAGCCGATGAAGTAGCGCCCGCCATGTTCACGGGCGTAATCGGCGATGCCCTTCCAGAGCAGGCCGAGGACGAGGATGTTCCGGTGGTCCCGGTGGACGCACGCACGGCCCAGCTCGATGATCTCGCCCCGGAACGGCTCGAACGGCGTGAAATCGAACTCTTGGGCGGAATAGTAGCCGAGATGGCGGCCGGCCGCGGTGCCGGTCTGGAGGCGATAGGTGCCGACGATGTCGCCGGACCGGGTGTCCTCGACAAGCAGATGGTCGCAGACCGGATCGAAGCGGTCCTCGTCCCGCAGCGTCGCGAACGAGCTCTCCAGGCCTTCGTTGAGCTCGAGGTTGAAGACCAGGAACCGCAGGGCCTGCGCCGCCTGGATGTCGGCCAAACCGCGGGCCCGGCGCATCGAATAAGGCGAACCCTCCTGGGCACGGGTCAGGACCCGCGACCCCATGTCGGTGGCCGCTCGTCGGAGTTTGGCGGTGACGCCCCCAGCTAGCATGCCTTGTGTCATAGCGGGCGGAGTCTGCCCGGGCAAGTCCGCGGACCGCACGTCAAGTCGGGGTGACGGACGTGACGGCACGGTGAACTCCCGGCGTCCCCCACCGGGGTCCTGACCGGGCGAGGCACGTCGACGGTCCTTCTTCTCCGGGCCGTCGCGTCACTTCTTCTGCAGCCGCGAGATCACGACACCTTCGGCCTTTCCATCCAATTGCGCCCGCACGTGGGCGGCGCGCTCGGCGATGAAGCGCTTCACCTGCCACACCGGTCGGTTCCGGTCCTCCGGACTGCCGTCACGCGGACCGTCGTAGAATTCGGAGGCGACCGCCGTCTCGAACCGGCTGAGCCGTTCCGGCGACCATTCGGTGATCAACGGCCGCACGACCGCGGCCAGTTCGTCCACCCGGCGGACGAGCCGCTCTGGCACGAAGACGGTCGCGAGCTGGCGCTCGAGCTCCTGCCGGTAGCACTCCTTGAAGGCGGGCACCGCCAGCATCCGCTCCAGGAAGCGGTTCGGTCCGGTCCACGGAT
>CANGMH010000157.1 GCA_947454005.1 Verrucomicrobiota bacterium | reverse complement strand
GGACGCTGGCCGCGACCATTGGCCGCACGCCATGTCGGTGCTCATGGCCGGTGCGGGCTGTCCGCGCGGCGCGGTCGTCGGCGCGACCGATGCCAAGGGCTACGCAGCGGCGGAGAACGTCTACCGGCCGGAGGATTTCGCCGCGTCGCTCTACACCAAGATGGGCATCGATCCGGCGCAGACGCTGCACACGAACACCGGCCGTCCGGTCCAGCTCGTGAACAACGGCCGGCGGATCAAGGAACTGTTCACCTAGCGCCGGGAGCCCTTTGCGACCTGTGCGCCCCCATGGATCCCAGCGCGAGGACCGGTACGCCGGGCCCGCCGTCCGGACGGCCTGCCCGCTCGCCGGCCTGCTCCTCTCCTTGGCCGCGCACGCCGCCGCGCCGGCGCTGGACACGCTGTTCCCGGCCGCCGTGCAACTCGGCACCACCAACACGGTCGTCGCCGTCGGCAAGGCCGAACCTTGGCCGCCGAAGGTCTGGGTCGACGCTCCCGGCATCCGCTTCGAGCCGGCGACGAACAGCGGCACGTTCTCCGTCGTCATCGCTCCGGACGCGCCGGTCGGTCCTCACCTGGTCCGCCTCTTCAACGACGAAGGCGCGAGCGCCCCGCGCTTCCTGGTCGTCGCGCGCGAGCCGCAGATCGCCGAGGTCGAGCCGGACGACGACTTCACGAAACCGCAGCCGATCGCGGTGCTCCCCGCATCCGTCAACGGCCGGTTGGAGAAGAGCGGCGACGTCGATTCCTTCGCCGTGGAGCTCGCGGCCGGACAGACCTTGGTCGCATCGGTCGAGGCCTACACGTTGATGTCGCCGCTCGACGCGGTGCTGAAGCTGGTCGATCCGCGCGGGGTCGTGCTGGCGATGGAGCACGACGACGGACGCACCTTGGATCCGCGCCTCATCTGGACGGCGCGGTCCGCCGGCCGCCACATCGTCCAGGTCTTCGGTTTCGCCTATCCCGCGGAATCCGACGTGCGTTTCACCGGCAACGCCAAGTGCGTCTACCGGCTGCATCTCGCGGGCGGACCGGTCGTGGACCACACCGTCCCGCTCGGCGTCCGGCGCGGGGTGCGCACGCCGCTCCGGGCCTTCGGCTGGAACCTGGGCAAGGACGCGGACCGCGAGGTCTTGTCCGACGCGGTCCCGGCCGCTTCGGACGCGACACGGACGGAGTTCCTTTTTCCCGGCGCGCTCCGGCCGATCGTCCTGCCGGTCGGTGACGGACCGGAATCGGTCGAGTCCGAGCCGAACGGCACGGCGGCCCAAGCGAACCGGATCGAGGTCCCGGGCGCCGTCACCGGCCGCATCGCGGAGGCGGACGATGAGGACTGCTTCGTCTTCAAGGCGAAGAAGGACGAGAAGCTGTCGTTCGAGGTGCGTTCCGCGGCGTTCGGATTCCCGCTCGATGCCTGGCTGAAGGTGGAGGACATGGCCGGCAAGGAGCTCGCCAAGAACGACGACGGCACCGGCGCCGATCCGGGGCTCGTCTGGACCGCGCCGGCGGACGGCGAGTTCGTCCTCGCGGTCGGCGACCTCGTGCACCGCGGCGGACCGGACCGCCTCTACCGCCTGGCCGTCGCGCATCCGGTCGCATCGTTGAAGGCCACCGTCGCGGCGGACAGTTTCGTCGTGGAACCCGGCAAGACCAACGAGGTCAAGGTCTCCATCGCGCGCCAGCACGGGTTCGCGGCGAAGCTCGTCGTGTCGGTGAAAGGCCTGCCAGGAAGCGTGAAGTGCGCACCGGTCGAATTGGCCGAAACGGGCACCGAAGCGCTGTTGCGATGGATCGCGGACGCCGACGCGAAGCCGTCCGCCGGACCGGTGGAGATCGTGCTCGCCGAGGCCGGCTCGGGCCGCGAGCACCGCGCCGCTTATGAGCTCGCGACGACCGGCGAGAACAACGGCGTTCCCCAAGGTTTCAAGCAGCTCGTCATCGGATCGACCGAGAAACTCTGGCTGACCGTGCCGCCGCCTCCGGCCCCGAAGGCGGACGCGAAAACCGAGGTGAAGAAATGAGCCCGCACCCCGATATGGCGGATGGCCCGCCGGCCCTGAGCAGGACGACGATCGCCCGCGGCCCGGCCGCATGGGCCGAACGTCCGCCGAGACATCGGCTCCCCATGATCCGCAGATTTTTCCGATCCGTTTCTCAAGGGCTCCGTCGCGCGACGACGAGCGCTTGGAGTTGGCGCGCTTGGATGTCGTCCTTCGCCGCGGCGACAGTGGCGCTCGGCGCGGAGGTCGGGCCGCTTCCTGCTGCCGCGGGCCAGACCGTCGATTTCGCCCGAGATATCCAGCCCATCCTGGCCACATCCTGCATCTCCTGCCACGGCCCGGAGAAGCAGAAGGGCGGCTACCGCCTCGATTCCCGGGCCGCCGCGATCAAGGGCGGCGAGACGTACGACCCGGCGATCAAGCCCGGCGACAGCGCCGGCAGCCCGTTGATCCGCTTGGTCGCCGGTCTCGTGCCCGACGAGAAGATGCCGGCGAAAGGCGACGCCTTGACCACCGACCAGATCGCGCTCCTGAGGGCGTGGATCGACCAAGGTGCCCCGTGGGCCGACGTCGCCGGAGCCGATGCGGACCCGATCCTGTCGCACTGGGCGTATCGGCCGGTCGTGCGCCCGCCGGTGCCGGGTGCCGATGCCAGTGGGTCGGAGGCCGGTGGAGGCCGGAAGCCCGTCGAAGGCGCGGTGAAACCGGCTCCATCGAACCCGATCGATGCCTTCATCGCGGCGAAGCTCGCGGAGAACGGGCTCACCTTGTCGCCCGAGGCCGACCGCGTGACGCTCATCCGTCGCTTGTTCCTCGTGATGCTCGGCATGCCGCCGGCGCCGGACGACGTCGCCGCCTTCGTCGGCGACCGGGAACCGCTGGCCTTCGAGCGGTTGGTCGAAAAGGTGCTGGCCGATCCTCGCTACGGCGAACGCTGGGGCCGGCACTGGCTCGATGTCGTCCGCTTCGCCGAGTCCAACGGCTTCGAGACCAACCGCGAACGCCCGAACGGTTGGCGTTTCCGCGACTACGTCATCGCGGCGTTCAATTCCGACAAACCGTACGACCGGTTCATCCGCGAGCAGATCGCCGGCGACGCGCTGGGCGCCGATGTCGCGACGGGGTTCCTCGTGGGCGGTCCGGTCGATATCGTGGGCAGCCCCGACGTCGTGCTGACCTCGCAGCAGCGCGCCGACGAGCTGGACGACATGGTCGGCACCACCGGCACGGCGTTCCTCGGACTCACGCTCGGATGCGCCCGGTGCCATTCGCACAAGTTCGATCCCATCTCGCACCGCGAATACCACGCGATGTCGGCGGTGTTCGCCGGCGTGAAGCACGGCGAGCGCGCCCTGCCGCTCCCGGCCGACCGGCAGGCGGCCGTCGCCGAGGCCGACGTGCGCATCGCCGAGCTGGAACGACGGCTGGCCCCGTTCATCGCGGGGCCCGCCGCCGACGGGGCCGCCGGCAAGCTGCGTCCCGCGGTCGATCCGGTGCGGAACGAGGACCGCTTCGCTCCGGTCGAGACGCGTTCGCTGCGCTTCACCATCCTAGCGACCTCGGGCGGCGAGCCCTGCATCGACGAGCTCGAGGTCTGGTCCGGCGACCGCAACGTCGCCCTCGCCTCCGCCGGGACCAAGGCCGGCGCTTCCGGGACGTTGCCCGGATTCGAGATCCACAAGCTCGAGCACATCAACGACGGCCGCGTGGGCAACAACCGCTCCTGGATCTCCAGCGAGGTCGGACGCGGCTGGATCCGGCTCGATTTCGCGAAGCCCGAGCGCATCGACCGCGTGGTCTGGGGCCGCGACCGCGAGGGCGGTTTCAAGGACCGTCTCGCCACCGGCTACCGCATCGAGGTCGCCACCGCGGAGGACACGTGGGTCCCGGTCGCCAGCTCCGACGACCGCGCCAAGGCGAAGGATGCACCGTCCAAGCCCGCTCCGCCCGTCTATGCCTTCGACGGCCTGCCGGCGGCCGAGGCCGCCCAAGCGAGGCAGTGGTCGGCCGCATTGGACACCGCGCGGAAGGAACGGGCGGAAGCGGCCAAGGCGGCGATGGTCTATTCCGGGAACTTCACTCAGCCCGGTCCGACCTTCCGACTCCATCGCGGCGATCCGATGCAGAAGCGCGAACCGGTGCCGCCCGGGACGCTGGCGATCTTCCGTCCGCTCACCTTGTCGACGAACGCGCCGGAGCAGGAGCGCCGCGTGCGGCTCGCCGACTGGATCACCAGCCCCGACAACCCGCTCACCGCCCGCGTGATGGTGAACCGCGTCTGGCAGCATCAGTTCGGCGCCGGCCTCGTGACCACGCCCAACGACTTCGGCAAGAACGGCGCCCGCCCTAGCCATCCGGAGCTGCTCGATTGGCTCGCCAGCGAACTGGTCGCCCCGGCCAGCGCCCCGCGACCCGCGACCGCCGCCGCGCATCCTTGGAGCATCAAGCACCTCCAACGCCTCATCCTCACCTCCGCGACGTGGCGCCAATCCAGCGGCCCCATCGCATCGGCCCGGAAGATCGATGCGGACAGCCGGTTGCTCTGGCGCTTCCCCCCGCGGCGCATGGAGGCGGAAGGCATCCGCGACAGCATCCTCGCCGTCAGCGGGAACCTCGACCGCACCGCCGGCGGTCCGAGCTTCTTCCTGCACGATGTCGATCGCGAGAACGTCTACCACTACCACCCGAAGGAGAAGTTCACCCCCGCGGAGACCCGCCGGATGGTCTACGCCTTCAAGGTGCGGATGGAGCAGGACGGCATCTTCGGCGCGTTCGATTGTCCCGACGGCAGCCTCGTGACGCCCAAGCGCAGCATGTCCACCACGCCGTTGCAGGCGCTGAACCTTTTCAACAGCGGCTTCATCCTCCAGCAAGCGGACACCTTCGCCGCGCGGCTGCGGAAGGAGGCCGGCGTCGACGTCCGGGCACAGGTCCGGACCGCGTGGCAGCTCGCCTTCAACCGCGCGCCGGCCGTGGGCGAACTGGAGGCGGCGTCCGGATTCGCACGGGCCGAGGGCTTGCCGGCGTTGTGCCGCGCCGTGCTCAACGCCAACGAGTTCCTCTTCATCCCATGAGCGCGCCCGCCGATCCCCGCCGCAGCCCGTTGCTCGACCGCCGCCGCTTCTTCGCCGACACCGGCATCGGCCTCGGCGCCATCGCGCTCACCCATCTGCTCGGCCGCCAAGGACTCCTCGCCGCCAACGTCTCGGGCAAGGAGGCGATCCGCCCCGTCATCCCGCCCGGGCAGCCCTACGCGCCGCGCGAACCGCATTTCGCCGGTCGCGCCAAGAACGTCCTCGTCATCTTCTGCAGCGGCGCCTGCAGCCAGCTCGACACCTTCGACCACAAGCCCGAGCTCATCCGACGCCACGGCCAGCCGATGCCGGGCAGCGACAAGCTCATCACCTTCCAGGGCGAACAAGGCGCCCTCACCAAGAGCCCGTGGGAATTCAAGCCGCGCGGCAAGAGCGGCAAGATGATCTCCGAGCTCGTGCCCCACATCGGCGCGCTGGCGGACGACCTGTGCTTCATCCACTCGATGCAGGGGAAGACCAACACGCACGGCCCCGGCGAGAACTTCATGTCCACCGGCAACACGCTGGACGGCTTCCCCAGCCTCGGCGCCTGGGTGACCTACGCCCTCGGCAGCGAGGACCAGAGCTTGCCGGCCTACGTCGCCATCCCCGACCCGCGCGGCAAACCGCAGAACAGCGTGAACAACTGGGCGCCCGGATTCCTGCCGGCGGCGTTCCAAGGCACCGAGTTCAACGCCACGCATCCCATCCGCAACCTCGCCCGGCCCGGCTCGGTCCCGGCCGGATCCGACGCCGCGACCCGCCGCTTCCTCCGCGAGCTGAACGAGCGCCACGCCGAGCGTTTCCCGGGCGACACCGGGCTCGCGGCCCGCATCGCCAGCTACGAGCTGGCCGCGCGCATGCAGCTCACCATCCCCGAGGTCGCCGATCTTTCCAGCGAGCCCGCGCACATCCTCAAGCTCTACGGCGCCGATGAAGGCGGCTCGAAGATCCTGGAGACCCGCGCCGCCTTCGCCCGCAACTGCGTCCTCGCCCGCCGCCTCGTCGAGAAGGGCGTCCGCTTCGTGCAGGTCTTCAACGGCGCGTACCAGACCGGTGGCGAAGGCGTGAGCAACTGGGACGGCCACAAGGACCTGCTCAACCAGTACAGCCTGCACGGCCCGGTGCTCGACAAGCCGACCGCCGGCCTGCTCATCGACCTCAAGCAACGCGGCTTGCTCGACGACACGCTGGTCGTGTGGTGCACCGAGTTCGGCCGCATGCCCACGTTCCAGAAAGGCTCCCAAGGCCGCGACCACAACCCCGCGGGCTTCACCTGCTGGATGGCCGGCGCCGGCGTGAAGAAGGGATTCAGCCACGGCGCGACCGACGATTTCGGCTACAAGGCCGTCGGGGACGTCACCACCGTCCACGACCTGCACGCCACCATCCTGCACCTGCTCGGCCTCGACCACGAGCGCCTCACCTATTACCACAACGGTCTCGAACGCCGCCTCACCGACGTCCACGGGCAGGTGGTCAAAGCGGTGCTGAGCTGACGGGCAGAAAGACAGGCACCAGGCGAAGCCGGCCCGATGCCACCGCCGAACGGTATCAAGAGCAGGGCAGCCTGGATCTCCAGGAACGGGAACCGGTGCCCACCGGGCCGTTGCCACATTTCGGCCCATCGGTACCACGGTGGCAGTCCACATTCGCTCAAAGGCGGCACCCCGGACGATTCCAGCGTGGAATCCGCTCCGACCACCTCCAAACGACACGCGGATCAGCTATGCACGCCCGGTCCTTGTTGTAGATCGACGGGGTCGTGTCCTGTGTTCGTCTCGGCAACTTGACCGGAGGCAAGAGCTGTCCATGAGCCTGTCTTTTCTATCGTCCTTTTCCTTATTGTTTCTAAGTCGTCGACACATTATCCAATCGTCCGTCTATATGGCCTTGGATTTGACCTTCATCACCGAAAATCGCCCCTCATCCAGATGACCTCGCGATTCGTACCGCTGGCGATCATGGCCGCAATCCTGTTGTCCGTCGTCCTGATGTCCAAAAGGGCATCGGGCACCGTGACCGGCGATGTTGAGGTCGCCTCAGCGGAACCTTCGCCTACCGGGCACACCGGATCGAGGCCGCAGCCATTGAGGCCTGCTGGGAAGTCGTCGGCCGAGGGCTCCCTGAGCTCACCCCATCCCCATGTCACCCTGTCATTCGCGCCCGGGACGATCGGGAATACGAGCAACAGCGTGGTCTCGCTCCTGGCGCAGTATTCCTTGCCGACAACGCCGGAGATGGTCGAAGTATCAATCAACGCGTTACGGGACGCGGTGCTTCCCGGCAAGACGCGGGACGACCTCCTCAGAGAACTCGACGAACGTGTGGTCGAGATCCAACATGACACCACGCTCTCCGAAGAGGATCGCCAAAGTAAGTTGCGGTATGTCGGCTTCGACAGGATCGCGTGCAACCTCCTTTTCACCGATGTCCTTTCCCAGACACGAAAGCTTAGCACGGAGGCGATCACGGCTCATTTGGGATACCCGGCACCCGGCTACATCAACGATTTGTACACGAAAGTTCCGTTGCCGTCGCACACCGAGTTCGGCGTGAGGTGAACTGGCCGAGGCCCCCGCTGTTTTCCGTCGCAGCCAAGGGAAGGGCCATCTCTTCTCGAAAGAGGTTCCAGAGCCAACGAGGAGAGCGGCAACAAGCAGCGAGGAGTCCGCGTCCGTCCTACCAGTTCGCGCCAGCCGACAGGCATCGCCCGACGGCTTGGCTTGAACGAGATGCCGGGCGCATCGGAGGGCCTAGGCCAAGGTGGCAACGGGGATCAAGGGAACACCTCCTCCCGTCGATCACGCCCTGTCTGCCTATCCTGTCATGGACGGAAGTGCTCCACTTCCCGCCCTTGCCTACGGGCGGGCCTTCCGCATGGTTGGCCCATCCATGAAGCCCCTTGTGAACGCCGTGCTGCCGTGGCTCGGTGCTTTCGCCCTCCTTGCGGACGGGCCGGTGGTGATCAACGAGATACACCATTCGCCGGAACCGAGACAGGAACGCGTCGAGTTCGTCGAGCTCCACAACCGCGGCACCAACGCTATCGACCTCTCCGGTTGGCATCTCGGCGGCGGCGTGAAGTTCGCGTTCGCGACGAACACGATCCTCCCGGCCGGCAGCTATCTCGTGGTCGCCGAGGATCCTGCGGCGCTCGCCGCGAAGTACCGCGGCACGTCCTCGCTGGGCCCGTGGGAAGGCGGCCTCAGCGGTGACGGCGAGACGCTCACCTTGACCGATGCGGACGGCAAGCGCGTGGACGAGGTGGACTATCAGCTCGGATTCCCGTGGCCGACGGTCGGTGGCGCTCCGGGCTATTCCATCGAGCTGATCCACCCGGACCTCGACAACTCGCTCGGCGGGAACTGGCGCGCCTCCGTCGTCGGTTCCATCGGCCAGCAGTCGCGGACGGTCGTCCCGGCGGGCTCGACCTGGCGCTATCGCAAGGGCACGGCCGAGGCCTCGGTGCCGTCCACTGCCTGGCGAGCGACGGCCTACGATGATTCAGCGTGGACCGAAGGCGCCTTGCCCATCGGCTACGATCCGGGCGTCGCCTTCGGCACGCGTCTCGACGACATGCGCGGCGCCTACCGGCAGGTGTTCCTGCGGAAGACCTTCTCGGCGGCCGGCGCGACCGAGGCGACGACCTTGCGGGTCGAGGCGCTGTACGACGACGGCTTCAAGCTCTGGCTCAACGGCACGCCGCTGCTCGATGTCTCCATGGCCGGCGGCGATGTGCCCTTCGACGCCAACAGCCTCGGCGCCGCGCGCGAGGACAACAGCTACGCCGCGTTCGACATCGCGTTGCCGGCGGGCCTGTTGCGCCCCGATGGGAACGTGCTCGCGGTCCAGCTCGCGAATGTCGACCTCAGCGCCAGCTCCGACGCGTTCTTCGACTCGGTGGTCCGCGTGGTCAGCGGTCCGGGCGGGCAAGGCCCGACACCCGGACGGCGCAACGCCGTCTTCGCCGCGAACGCGCCCCCTGCCCTGCGCCAGGTCGTCCACAGCCCCCGGCAGCCGCGCTCCGGCGAGGCGCTCACCGTTAGCGTGCGCGCGACGGATCCGGACGGCGTCGCCTCGGTCGCGCTCGAATACCAGCTGGTCGAGCCGGGCAGCTATCTCCCGCTCAGCGATCCGGCCTTCGCCACCCGATGGACGCGCCTCGCGATGTCCGCGACCGCTGCGGACCCCGACCTCTTCGCCGTCACCTTGCCCGTCGAGCTGTCGCGCCATCGGAACCTCATCCGCTACCGCATCATCGCCCGCGATCGTCTCGGCGCCGAGGTCCGCGCGCCGTACGCGGACGATCCGGTGCCGGATTTCGCTGCCTTCTGCTACGACGGCGTGCCCGCGTGGACCGGCGCG
>CANGMH010000156.1 GCA_947454005.1 Verrucomicrobiota bacterium | reverse complement strand
ATCCAGGTGCGCGGCGATGCGCGGGCCAGCCACGACGAGATGCAGACCTCGCAGGAGGAGCTCCGTTCGGCCAACGAGGAGCTGCAATCCACCAATGAGGAACTGCAGTCCACCAACGAGGAGCTCATGACCTCGAAGGAAGAGATGCAGTCGATGAACGAGGAGCTGCAGACGGTGAACAGCGAGTTGCAGACCAAGGCGGACGAGCACGCCCTGGCCAGCAACGACATGAAGAACCTGCTCGACAGCACGGACATCGCGACCCTGTTCCTGGACAAAGAGCTCAACGTGCGGCGCTTCACACCGCGGGCCACGAAGATCATCAAGCTCATCCCGGCGGACGTGGGCCGGCCGATCACCGACATCGTCTCGGACCTGGACGACCCGGCGCTGGCGGACGACGTCCGCCACGTGCTGCGCACGCTGGCTTCGATGGAGAAGCCGGTGGCCGCCCGCGACGGCCGCTGGTTCACCGTGCGCATCATGCCTTACCGCACGATGGACGACCGGATCGACGGCGTGGTCATCACCTTCGCGGACATCACCGCGTCCAAGACGCTGGAGGCGACGTTGCGCAGCGGCCAGGCCGGGCCCGCGAAGGATCCCCGGGTGCCCTCCGTGCCGCCGTCGAAGGCCGCGCCGCGGGCACCGGGGGCCCGGCCGAGGACCCCGGCGGCCAAGACCACCCGACAGATCCGCAAGACATGAAACGCGCCCTCCGATCCTCCGCGCCGACCCGGCTGGCCAAGACGGCCAAACCGGCTCCGCCGCCGGAACCCGCGGCCCCGCCGGAGTTCGGCCCGATGATGCTCGAGCTCCAACGCCGCGCCGTGGCCCAGCTCCGGCGACGGCGGAAGGAGGTCCGCGCGCAGGGCGGAGCCGCGGATGCCGATGTCCCGAAGGAAGAGTTGGATCCACGTCGGTTGGTCCATGAGCTGGAGGTCCATCAAGTCGAGCTGGAGCTGCAGAACGCCGAGCTGAAGGCGGCCCGCGACCAGATGGAGACCCTGTTGGCGAACTACACCGATCTCTACGACTTCGCACCGGTCGGCTACCTGACCCTCGCCGCCGACGCCACCATCCGGCAGGTGAACCTCACCGCGACCCGGCTGGTCGGGATCGAGCGCAGCCGGCTGGTGGGCACCGTGTTCGGCGCGCTGATCGGGCCGGAACGGCGTCCCGCCTTCCATGCGTTCCTCGCCCAAGTCTTCGCCGGCGGGACCCGGCACTCGGATGATTTCGCGCTGCTGGTCCGCGGCCAGCCGGCACGGGCGGTGAACATCGAGGCGCAGCGCTCCCCCGACCGGAAGGAATGCCGCATCGCCGTGAAGGACATCACCGACCGCAAACGCGCGGAGGACGAGGCGCGGTTGCGGAGCGCGGCGATGGAGGCCACGGCGGACGCGGTCTTCATCACCGGCCGGGACGGTGTCATCCAATACGTCAACCCGGCCTTCATCGCGATGAGCGGCTACCCCGCGGCCGATGCCTTGGGCAAGAAGCCGAGCCTCGTCAAGTCGGGCGCGCACGAGCCCCGCTTCTATCGGGACCTCTGGCGGACCATCCTCGCCGGCCGGACCTGGCGCGGCCAGATCACGAATCGCCATCAGGACGGACATCACTACGTGTCCCAACAGACGATCACGCCGGTGAGGGACGCCGAGGGCGGGGTCACCCACTTCGTCAGCGTCGAGCAGGACATCACCGAGCGGGCGGAGGCGGAGGCCAGGGTGCGCGTGTCGGAGATCCGCTACCGCCGGCTCTTCGAGGCGGCGCACGACGGCGTCCTGCTCCTCGACCCCGGCACGCGCCGGATCACCGACGCCAATCCGTTCATGACGCAGCTGCTCGGTTACCCGCGCGACGAGCTGGTCGGGAAGGAGCTGTTCGAGATCGGTCTGCTCAAGGACAAGGCCGCCAGCAAGGAGATGTTCCGGAGGCTGAAGCAGAAGCATGAGGTCCGCTACGAAGACCTGCCCCTGAAGAGCCGGAGGGGCCGGCTACAGGAGGTCGAGGTGGTGGCCAACCTGTACCAGGAGGCCGGCCACTCCGTCATCCAGTGCAACATCCGCGACATCACGGCGCGCAAGCTGGCGGAGCAGGAGCTCTCGGAGAAGGCCCGTCTGCTCGACCTGAGCCACGACGCCATCATCGTGCGCGACGTGCAGGGCCGCATCCGCTACTGGAACCACGGCGCGGAAGAGCTCTACGGCTGGTCCCGCAAGGAGGCCCTGGGGAAGATCAGCAACCGCTTGTTCCGCACCGAGTATCCCCAGCCCTTGAAGCGGTTGACCGAGGAGCTGAACCGGACGGACCGGTGGACCGGCGAACTGGTGCACCACACCCGCGCCGGCCGACGGATCACCGTCCTCGTCCGCAAGGCGCTGGACCGCGACCGCGCGGGCGCCCCGGCGTCGGTGCTGGAGAACATCACGGACGTCACCGAGCGGAAACAAGCCGAGGAGGCGCAGCGCCGCATCGAGGTGCTCGCGGCCTCCAACGAGAAGCTGCGCATGGAGATCAAGCGGCGCCGGGCCGTGGAAGGATCCCTGCGGAAAAGCGAACGACACCAGTCCCGGCTCCTGGAGCAGTCGCACCGGTTGCAGGGACAGCTGCGGCAATTGTCCCGCCAGATCCTGACCGCCCAGGAGGAGGAACGCCGCGAGATCAGCCGCGAGCTGCACGATGTCGTCGCCCAGACGCTGGCAGGCATCAACATCCGGCTGGCCGTGTTGAAGAAGGAAGCGGCGCTGGACAGCAGGAATCTCGGCCGCGACATCGCCCGCACGCAGCGGTTGGTGGAGAAGTCGGTGGAGATCGTCCATCAGTTCGCGCGCGAACTGCGCCCGGCGGTGCTGGACGATCTCGGGCTGGTCCCCGCGCTGCAGGCCTTCCTCAAGGATTTCACCGCGCGCACCGGCATCCGCGCCGACCTGAAGGCCACCGCCAAGGTGGAACAACTCGACCTGGCCAGGCGCACGGTCCTCTTCCGCGTCGCCCAGGAAGCGCTCACCAATGTCTCCCGCCACGCCCGGGCCGGTCGCGTGGAAGTGGTCCTCCAAGAGGCGCCGGGGAGCTTGAGCATGAGGATCACCGACGACGGGAAGTCCTTCGACGTGCGGCGCGCCCTGGATGGGAAAGGACGGAAACGCCTGGGCCTGCTCGGCATGAGGGAACGGTTGGAGATGATCGGCGGCGGCTTCGGGATCGAATCCGCGCCCGGCAAAGGCACCACCATCATCGCCAGCATCCCGCTCGGCAAAAACACGCGCGGGATGGGACCGGCGGAGCCCGCCGGAGCCACGGCTTGAACCTGGACGGAACGGATCGACGGGATGAAAACGAACACCAAGACCACCGGCCGCAGGCACACCGCCAAGGCCGCTCGTCTGCCCAGATGCCCCACCGGCATCCAGGGTCTCGACGAGATCACCGGCGGCGGTCTGCCGCGCGGACGTCCGACGCTGGTCTGCGGCGGCGCCGGCTGCGGCAAGACGCTGCTCGCGGCGGAGTTCCTCGTGCGCGGCGCGGCGCAGTTCGACGAGCCGGGCGTGCTCATGGCGTTCGAGGAGACGGAGAAGGAGCTGGAGGCCAACGTCGCCTCGCTCGGCTTCGACCTGGAAGGTCTGGTCCGGCGCAAGAAGATGGTGGTGGACCACGTCCACATCGAGCGCAGCGAGTCCACGCAGAGCGGAGGGTACGACCTGGAGGGGATCTTCGTCCGGCTCGGCCACTCCATCGATTCGATCGGGGCCAAGCGCGTGGTGCTGGACACGCTGGAGGTGCTCTTCGCCAACCTGCCCGACGAAGCGGTCCTGCGCGGCGAGCTGCGCCGGCTCTTCCGCTGGCTCAAGGCGAAGGGCGTCACCGCCGTCATCACCGCCGAACGCGGGCCCGGATCGCTCACCCGCCACGGCCTGGAGGAATACGTGTCCGACTGCGTCATCGTGCTCGACCATCGCGTCAGCGACCAGGTCGCCACGCGGCACCTGCGGGTCGTGAAGTATCGCGGGGCCATGCACGGGACGAACGAGTTCCCGTTCCTCATCGGCGCCGACGGCATCAGCGTGCTGCCCATCACATCGCTCTCGCTGAACCACCAGGTCTCGCGCGAGCGCATCGCCACCGGCATCCCACGGCTCGACAAGATGCTGGGCGGACGGGGGTTCTTCCGCGGCAGCAGCATCCTGCTCACCGGCACCGCCGGCACGGGCAAGACGATCATCTCGTGCAATTTCGGCCACGCCGCCGCCCGCCGCGGCGAACGCGTGCTCTATTTCTCGTTCGAGGAGTCACCCAACCAGATCATCCGCAACATGCACTCCATCGGGCTGCGGTTGGAACCGATGGTGAAGCGCGGCCTGCTGCGGTTCCACTCGGCGCGCCCTTCGCTCTACGGCCTGGAGATGCACCTCGCCACGATGTTCAAGGAGATCGCCGAGTTCAGACCCCAGGTCGTCATCGTGGACCCCATCACCAGCCTGATGGACCTGGGGACGGTCTCCGAGGGCAAGGGGATGGTGACGCGGTTGATCGATTATCTGAAGGCCACGCAGGTGACGACTTTGTTCACCAGCCTGACGCAGGGCGGGCACCCGCTGCAGCAGAGCGAGGGCGGCATGTCCTCGCTCATGGATTCCTGGCTGTTGCTGGAGGACTTCGAGGGCAACGGCGAACGCAACCGTGTCTTCTACGTTCTCAAGGCGCGCGGCATGGGCCACTCCAACCAGATCCGCGAGTTCCTCATATCGGACCACGGCATCGACATCGTGGACGCCTACATCGGCGCGAGCGGCGTGCTGACCGGCTCGGCGCGCGCGGCACAGGGCGCGCTGGAGAAGGCCGCCGCGCTGGCGGGCCAGCAGGAAGCGGCGCAGCTCAAACGGGAGGTCGAGCGCAAACGCGGCGCGCTCGAACGGCAGATCAGCGGGCTGCGCTCCGACTACGAGAGCGAAGCCCTCGAACTGCGACGGATCGCCGAACAGGTCGGCACCCGCACGCTCCTGCTCAGCACCGAGCGGGCGGAATCAGGCCGCCTGCGCCAGGCCGACATCAAGCTGGGCTCCGGCATGCCGATCAAATCCAAGGCCGGAAGGAGGCTCCCGTGAGGTCCTGCGACCTGGTCCTCGCGATCCCCACGGTGGTGCGCCCGCTGCCGAAGCCCGTTCGCACCATCATCGGCACCCTTTCCGACACCGCGCGCATGCTCGTCGGATCGGACCTGCGTCCGGCGGAGACGACGCCATGAAGACCGTGAAGGACAGCAACGCCGTCGCCGTGGAGCGGGCAAGGGCGAAGCGGCCGGCCGTCCGTTCGAAGGACGAGTTCCTGCTGCGCCTTTTCGTGGCAGGGGCCACCGATCGTTCCCGTCAAGCCGTCCTGCACGTCCGCGATCTGTGCGCCACCGGGCTGAAAGACCGTGTCGCGCTCGAAGTGGTCGACATCTATCAACAACCCGCCCTGGCGCGCTCGAACCAGATCGTCGCTACCCCGACGCTCGTCATCGAGAACCCGCCGCCGTTGCGCCGGTTCATCGGCAGCCTCGCGAACATCGCGGCGCTGTTCGCGGAACTGGACCTGATCAAGAAGGGCAAGTCCGAGCCATGAAGACATCCCGTACCGCGCGCCCGCCGCGGCAGACGACTTCGCAGGAGGTCGCCGAACTCCAGAGCAGCCTCGCCGAGGCGACGGCGACGCTTGATGCCATCCGGAACGGCGAGGTGGACACCGTGGCCGGTCCGGCGTCGGCCGGCGCCCGCGTCTACACGCTGGAAGGCGCGGCCGTCCCCTACCGCGTGCTCATCGAATCGATGAACGAGGGCGCGCTCACCCTGGCGACCGACAAGCTGGTCCTTTACGCCAACCGAAGCTTCGCCCGGATGGTCCGGCGCCCGTTGGAACAAGTGATCGGCGCATCCTTCCGTGAGTTCCTCGCGGTCGAGGACCGCGGGCCGCTCCGTGCGATGCTGAAGCACGCCGGCCAGGCAGGGTCCCGCGTGCAGCTGTGCCTGCACGCATCCGACGGTTCGACCCTGCCCGTGCTCATCTCCGTCCGGTCCTTGGCCACCGGAAGCCGGTCTGCGCTGAGCGTCGCGATGGTGGTGACCGACATGACCGAGGCGCACCGGACCGAGGCGCTCCTGCGCGAGCTCGCCCACCGCTCCGTGGCGGCGCAGGAATCCGAGCGTCGCCGTGTCGCCGTGGAACTCCACGGCCACATCACCCAGATGCTGTGCGCGGTCATGGTACGGAGCCAGACCTTGGTCGACCACGTCGCACCCGGGGACACGATCGCCAAAAAGGAGGCCGGCGAACTGCGGGACCTCGTGGCGAAGGCGGCAGAAGAAGTGGAACGGATCGCGCGGGACCTCCAGCCCGGTGCCCTGCACCACGTCGGGCTCCCGGCCGTGCTGCGCAGCGAGGGCGCCGCGTTCGCCGATCGGACGGGCCTCGCCGTCGAGGTCACCTGCCGCGCGTCGAGCATCAAGCTTCCTGCGGGCACCGCGCTTGCCTGCTACCGCATCGCGCAAGAGGCCCTGAAGAACATCGCCGAGCACGCTCGCGCCCGCACCGTGCGCATCCTCCTGGAGCGCCGTGGAGCATCGGCCATCCTCACGGTCCGCGACGACGGGGTCGGGTTCGGTCCGGCGCAGCGCAGGGCCGGCACGCAGAAGGGCCATGGGTTCGGCCTGCTGAGCATGGCCGAACGGGCCTCCTGCGTGGGCGGACAGTTCAGCGTCGTCTCCGGCCCCGGCAAGGGCACCACCATCCAGGTGCGCGTGCCGATCCGCGCCGGATCCACCGGACTCCCGTCGCCCCGCGCCCGCCGCCCGGTGCCAACCCTTTCATGAGATCCATCACCGTCCTGCTCGCCGACGACCACACCATCGTCCGGGAAGGTTTCCGGAAACTTCTCGATGCCGAGACCGACATCGAGGTCATCGGCGAGGCCCCCACCGGACGCCAAGCGGTGGCGATGGCGGCCAAGCTCCTGCCGGACGTCGTCATGATGGACATCGCGATGCCGTTGCTCAACGGCTTAGAAGCCACCCGCCAGATCCGCAAGGCATCCCCGCTCACCAAGGTCCTGATGCTTTCGGCGCATTCCGACTCCGCCTACGTGGAAGAAGCCATCGACGCCGGCGCATCCGGGTTCCTGTTCAAGCAGTCGTCCGCCACCGGGTTGTCCCGCGCGATCCGCGACATCCACAAGGGAAGCCTCATCTTCGCCCCCGCCATCGTCCGCCGCATCCTCGCCGAACGCTCCTCAGGACGTCCGGTCCCGCCGAAGAAGAAATCAGCCGGTCTGACCTCGCGCGAGACGGAGGTCCTGCAGCTGATCGCGGAGAGCAAGGCCAACAAAGAGGTCGCCGTCGAGCTGGGCATCGGCATCAAGACCGTCGAGAAGCATCGCGAGCACCTCATGCTCAAGATCGGCGTCCATGACACCGCGGGCCTGACGCGCTACGCCATCGCCGCCGGCATCGTCGAGTGCCACCCGACACCGCCGGCCCGTTGATCCGCGCCTCCCGACCAACGCCACCGCCCGGCCACCATCTCTCTTTCCTCTGAAGCCATGTTCGGACCGCTGATCAGACGATCCATCGCCTTTTTGGGGGCTGTAGTGCGACGCCTGCGCCTATCAGGTCCGGCGCCGACGCTCCCGGCTGCGCCCGGCGACCGGCCTCCGGCGGGGCCTGCGAACGCTCGGGAGCGGAAAGCCGCGGAGGCAGAACGCCTCGACCGTCTCAGGAACCCGAGCGACTACCGGTGCCGGTAGGCTCACCGGAAGCGGGCGGGGCCAGAAGGACAGAGGCCTGCCCGGCATGGCCAGACGGTCGTGATGATCACATCGGAACAGGCGGACCGATCATTCGACCCAGGTGCCTCGCAGGTAACGACGTGGAGCGAGCCGGAGACAACGTGCGCCGAGTCCTCATTCTGCTGCATGACCGCGGCAGCGTATTTAACTCAAGCTGAGTGGAGCGGGTGAAGGGAATCGAACCCTCGTGGTTATTACCAAAGCGGGTTTATGAAAAACTCTAACAGATCATCCCTGAAAAGCGGGCGAAACACCAAGATTCGGCACCACTCCTCGTCACTATCGACAACTCCCAACAACCCTTTTTCGGACTCTTCGCCATTGGGTGGGTGTTCATTAACCTAACTGACCACGACGGCTGGCTAGGATTTCTCTTTCGAGGTTGGCCCGACGGCCTCCCGCAACACGCGGTCAATTAGATCGGCAGCCATTCTTAGGCCATTGGTTCGCGCAATGGCTTGCTGAATACGTCGCGCGCTTTCTCGATAAGTCGCATCGTGCAACACAGTCTCGATTGCTGCACGGAGTTTCTGGACTCCCAATTCGCTCGCCAACGTCTTGAGGGGCACCACGACGCCGGTCTCCGTATGGGCTATGCGCGCCCCAACCCCAGGTTGGTCATTGGTGACCGGGATAGCCACCATCGGAACACCGGCTGTCAACGATTCGAGTGCCGTATTCAGGCCGGCGTGCGTGATGCAGAGCGAAGCACGCTTCAGCAGCTCAAGTTGCGGAGCGCTTGGGACCACTATTGTATTTGCCGACAGCGTCCCGATTTTTTCGGTATCGAGGTTCTTGCCGATGGACAAGACCAACTGGCGGCCCGGCGCCTGGGCCGCTGCGACAATCGCTTCAAAGATCCGCTCCGCCCCATTCTGAAGCGTTCCCATCGAGGCGTAGATCAGCGGTTCGCCGGTGAGCTTCTCCCAGGGAAAGTCAACGGGTGGCCGAAGAGATGCGTCGTGCCAGGGTCCGGTGTAGTGGAAATGGGCAGGCCAGTGGTCGCCGGGAAAGTCGAATTCCTTGGGCGTTTGCGTGAGCTGCGCGACCTTGGAGCGGTACGCCATTGGGTTCTCGACATCGACGGGCAAACCAACCCGTGCGACGTAGTCGTGCTCCAAAGCGACGATCGGGGCGAACATCTTGAGGAACGCCTTGGTTCCCTCGACATTCCTGGCGTAGCCTTCGGGGCCGGGCTGATGCGGCCAGTCGTACACGCAAAGCGGCGCATGGCCGGAGTAGTCGAAGTGCAGGGCGTTAAACACCTGGATGAAGGGAAGATTCAAGTGCATCGCCACCAGATTAAGCCCCCGGGTGGTGGCATCGAGCACCAGTGCATCTGGACGCGATTCCCGGATGGCACGCTCACCATCCTCCAGACCGGCACGGCAGAGGTCTCCGAAAAGAGTCAGCGTAAATTGAAGAGCCTCCGTGCCGCTCAATTGGCTGAGAAAACGCAGACGGCGGGAAAATTCTCCCTCAGGAAATACCCCCTCACCGTGGCAAGCCCCTGGTTTCTGTACCAGCTGCTATGAGAGATTGGGTTGGGGTTCAGGGTTCACGCTGTCGTGTGGAGGGAGGGGCGTAGCCCCGACCGGAACACGACAGCGTGCGGCGAACT
>CANGMH010000155.1 GCA_947454005.1 Verrucomicrobiota bacterium | reverse complement strand
GGCCGTGCGCGTCCAGGAGCGGCTCTTCACCACCAAGCCCATCTTCCTCGGCGTCGAGTTCTCGCTGAAGCATCCGAACGCGCCCTGCGGCCTGATGACGGATGCCGAGCGCGCCCGGCATGTGCGCCGGCGCGTCCGCGAGATGCTCGATTCCCGCGGCGGTTGGCAACCGTATCCCCGGTGGGAGGACCGGCCGGTGAAGGAGGTCTTCGTCGCCGATGCGCCGGACAAGCCCAAGGTCCCGAAAGCCGCCCGCGCCAAGGCGAAGGCCGCCCGCCTCCGCGGGGAAGCCGCGGTGGAGATGACCGTCCCCGAGGTCCTCGGTGCCCCGCCGACCGAAGAGGCGTCGCCGCAGCCCGAGATCGTCGGAGCTTCGGACGCGGCCGCGTCGCCGGTCCTGCCGCCGCGGTTGCGTCCGCTGCTCACCGAGACCTCCGCGCTCGACAAGCTCGGGCCCGGCGATCTCGTCGTCCTGGAGCGGACGCCGGACGGCCCGGTCCACGGCTGCGAGGTGCTGGTCGCGGAACGCTTCGGCGACGACGGCAACTCGGTGGTCCTGGCGAAGTGGGTGCGGCGCCTCACCGAATGGAACGGCCGCGAGACCTCGCTGCCCGGATGGCGCGAGCTCGTCGTGCCCGTGCTGAAGCGCAAGATGGCCGAGGACGGCCTGCCGGTCGTCGACATCGTCGAGCAGCGCGAACGGATCTACGCCCACCTGAGCCTCGGCGAGCAGCCCGTGAAGGCGCTCGTCGATCGCCATGGCGTCCCGCTCTGGCGTCCGCGCGAACGCGATGTCGTGCCCGACGACTGCGGGCGCTGCGAGTGGGTCGACCAGTGCAAGCAGCTTCCCACCGGCACGGGCACGGCGATGCTCTGGCGGCGGCTGGAACTCGTGGATGCCGCCGGCGTGCCGACCCGGCGGGGCCGGATCACCAGCTGCTTCTCGGGCGGCGACGGCCTGGCCGTGGCCGCGGCCCTGGAGGATCCGACCTACCCGCTCGACGACCTGCTCTACGACCTCGCGGACCTCGACGCCGGCTTCCGCTTCTGCGCGAAGGACGACCGGTGGGGCGGCCGATTGGCGACCGCCTGCCGCGCCAAGTACGGGACGCAATCGATCCCGGGATACCTCGAGGTCGGCGTGCCGCCGAAGTACGGCAACGGCGCGGAGATCGTGGTGCGGTCGGTCCACAAGGACCCGTACAGCAAGCACCGTTTCACCACCGATTTCCTCGGCGATGGCGACATCGACCGCATCATCATCGAATGGCGCTCGCTGCTCCGGCAGATCTCCAACGCGCCGGTGCTGGATTGGGAGCGTTGGACCGGCCTGCAGAAGCTGGCGAAATCGGTCCTCCGCGAGGTCGAATCCCCGACCGAGACCGATCTGCCGCCGCTGGAGTACCACCAGACGAAGCGGGTGGACCACCGGCTGGTGCTGCGGAGGCATTGAACCGGGGCGGCGCCCTGCCCCGCCCTGCCGGTCATGCGAACGGACGAACGGGCCGGGAGCCGGCGGGAAAAACCCGTTGACCCGGTCGCATCCGCACCGCTAGCGTCCGCGCCCGATGTTTCCGGTCCGCAGCCTCGTGGTAGCCGTCAAAGTCCTCGCGGACTAAGGCGGCTTGCGGCGCAGCGTACCGGCTCCCAAGTCGCCCGCGGTTCCGCAAGGGACGCGGGTTTCAGTTTTTGGACTGGCCCGCCTCTGCTTCCGGTCGTGCGGGCTGAAAACTGGAAATCGAAAACTGGAATCTGCGACATGCGACACACCATCTCAGTCTTGGTCGAGAACAAGTTCGGCGTGCTCACACGCGTGGCCGGGCTCTTCTCCGGGCGCGGCTACAACATCGACACGCTCAACGTCGGCCCCACCCACGATCCTTCGCTCAGCCGGATGACCATCGTCACCCGCGGCGATGCGGCGACCATCGAGCAGATCTGCAAGCAGCTGGACAAGCTGATCGACGTCGTGAAGGTCATCGACTTCGGCGCCGGCGCCTTCATCGACCGCGAGCTGGTGCTCGTCAAGGTCGCCGCCGACAGCTCCAACCGCGCCGAGGTGGCGCAGATGGCCGAGCTGTTCCGCGCCAAGATCGTCGACGTGCAGCCCAAGTCGCTGTCGATCGAGATCACCGGCAGCGGATCGAAGATCGAGAAGTTCTTGGCCCTCGTGGCCGGCTTCGGGATCCTCGACCTCACCCGCACCGGCCAGGTCGCGCTGCCGCGCGATTGATTTTCCGAACGTCCCCAAAACCACGCAGCTTTTCGATATGGCTAAAGTCTACACTGATAAGGACGCCGACCTGAGCGTCTTCAAAGGCAAAACCCTCGCCGTGCTCGGCTTCGGCTCCCAAGGCCACGCCCACGCGCTCAACCTCAAGGAGTCCGGCGCCAACGTCATCATCGGCCTCTACGAAGGCTCCAAGTCCGCCGCCGTGGCGAAGGACAAGGGCTTCGAGGTCTATCTGACCGGCGAGGCCGTCAAGCGCGCCGACGTCATCTTCGTCGCCCTGCCCGACACCAAGCAGGCCGCCGCCTACGAGAAGGACATCGCGCCCAACCTCACCAAGGGCAAGACGCTCCTGTTCAGCCACGGCTTCTCCATCCATTTCAAGACCATCGTCCCGCCGAAGGACGTCGACGTGATCCTCGTCGCCCCCAAGGGCCCGGGCCACATCGTCCGCCGCCAGTTCACCGAGGGCAAAGGCGTGCCCGCGCTCATCGCGGTGTTCCAGAACCCCTCGAAGAAGGCCAAGAAGACGGCCCTCGCCTGGGCCAAGGGCGTCGGTGGCACCCGCGCCGGCGTGATCGAGACCACCTTCAAGGAAGAGACCGAGACCGATCTGTTCGGCGAGCAGACCGTCCTCTGCGGCGGCGCGAGCGCGCTGGTGCAGGCGGGCTTCGAGGTCCTCGTCGAGGCCGGCTACTCCCCGGAGATGGCCTATTTCGAGTGCCTCCACGAGCTGAAGCTGATCGTCGACCTCATGAACGAGGCGGGCATCAGCGGCATGCGCTTCTCCATCTCGGAGACCGCCAAGTGGGGCGACGTGTCCGTCGGCCCGAAGATCATCGACGCTTCCGTCAAGAAGCGCATGAAGGCGGCGCTGAAGGACATCCAGTCCGGCAAGTTCGCCAAGGACTGGGTCAAGGAATACCAGGGCGGCTACAAGCGCTACAACGCGCTGCTCGCCGCGGGCGAGAAGCACCCGATCGAGAAGACCGGTGCCAAGCTCCGTTCGCTCATGCCGTGGATGCAGAAGCGCTCCATCAAGGGCGCGCAGGCCGCGTACTGATCCTCGTGATGTCGGGCCGTCCGGCCCGACCGACAGCCGCCGGAGGTCCTCCTCCGGCGGCTTTTTCGTCGATGTGTCGGATGAGGGCCGGATCTCCTTGGCATCGCCGCCGTCCCCTTCTGCTCCTGCTACCGCTCGCGGGATTTGACCGGAGCGGCCCCGGGCGACAGCCTGCGCCGATGCTGAAGCAGCTCGCGGCCGCGGTCTTCCTCTCGGCGACCGCCTTCCTCGGCGGCGCCTTCGCCAACCCGGCGTTGGTCGAGCCGCCGCCGGCGCCGCGGGCGACCTCGTTGCGCTTCGAGGTCGGCTTGGCCAAGGAGGTCTCGTCGGCCCCTGTCGACGGCCGGCTCTTCGTCGTGCTGGGATCGACGAACTCGCCCGAGCCGCGCCTGGCCATCGGCCGCACCGGCATGGATTCCGCCCCGGTCCTCGGCCGCGACGTCGACCGGTTCGCCGCCGGCCGGACCGCCGTGCTCGATCGGACATCGGCGCTCTTCCCGCTGCGCGCTCTCGGCGACCTGCCGGCCGGCGATTACTTCGCCCAAGCGGTCCTGGCGACCAACCGCGACCTCCTGCTGACCGATGCGCCGGGCAACTTCTATTCGGCTCCCGTCCGGGTGCATCTCGATCCGGCCAAGACGCGGGCGGTGAAGCTCACCTTGGACCGGCGGTTGCCCGAGGAATCGCTGCCGCCGGACACCGATCTGGTGAAGTTCGTGAAGCTGCGCTCGGAGAAGCTCAGCCGCTTCTGGGACCGTCCGATGTACCTGCGCGCCGGGATCGTGCTGCCCAAGGATTGGGACAAGGAGCCCACCCGACGGTATCCGCTGGTCGTGCGCATCGGTGGTTTCGGCACGCGCTTCGACAGCATCGCCGGCGGGTTCCGTGAAGGCTCGAAGACGCGGACCGAATGGCTCGCGGACGACATGCCGCGCGCCGTGCTGCTCCAGCTCGACGGCGCGGGACCGCTCGGCGATCCGTACCAGGTCGATTCCGCGAACCACGGGCCCTACGGCGAGGCGCTCATGGAGGAACTGATCCCCTACGTGGAGGCGGCTTACCGCTGCGTCGGAAAGCCCCACGCACGGTTCACCACCGGAGGTTCGACCGGCGGCTGGGTCTCGCTCGCGTTGCAGGTCTTCTATCCTGACCAGTTCGGTGGCTGCTGGAGCGGCTATCCGGATCCCGCGGATTTCCGGGCGGTCCAGTTGGTGGATCTCTATTCGGACACCAACGCCTTCATCAACGCCGCGGGATTCGAGCGGCCGTGCGCCCGGTCGTTGTCCGGCGACACCGAGTTCTCCATGCGGCACGAGACGCAGGAGGAGAACGTCCGCGGCCTCGGCGACAGCTACACGATGTCCGGCGGCCAATGGGGCTCGTGGAACGCAACCTACAGCCCGCGCGGCGCGGATGGACGGCCCAAACCGATCTGGGACGCGCGCACCGGCGTGATCGACCGGTCGGTGGCGGAGCACTGGAAGAAGTACGACCTGCGTCTCGTGCTGGAACGGGATTGGGCCAAGGTCGGTCCGCAGCTCCGCGGCAAGCTGCACGTCTGGGTGGGCGATGCGGACGACTACTTCTTGGACGGCGGCGTGCGGCGGCTCGACGAGTTCCTGAAGCGGGCCGATCCGGCGGCCTACGCGCGCATCGAGTTCGCGCCCCAGAAACGCCACGGCTGGCAACCGCGCACCTTCACCGAGACGTTGCGCGAGATGCAGGCGGCCATGGAGGCGAACGCCCCGAAGTCCGCCTCGGCGAACACCGACTACCTCCGCGCCCGATTCGCCCACGCCGCCAACTGTCCGCACTGCAAAGGCGGTCGCTGAACGGGCGAAGCATCGGATCGAAGCGACGCGAGTCCGAGGCGACCCGGAGCATCGGTACCGTCCGAGGGCTTGGATCGGGATGGACGGACGTTGTCGGATGGCCAAGCTTCCGCGGCATTCCCTGATATGAAACTGCTCTGCGCCCTGTCCCTCGTCCTGCTCCTGGCCGGCTGCGTCTCGGACTCCATGAGGCCCCGCGCCACCGGTCCGTGGGACGCTTCTTTGATCCACGGCGCGCCGGTCGCGACGACCGGGGCAAAGATCGGTCAGGTCGAAGAGATCTACTACGAAGGCGCGCCCAAGAACGAAAAACCCACCCGCGTCTTCGCATATCTCGGCCGACCGGCGGACGTTTCCGGGAAGAAGCTGCCGGCCATGCTCCTGGTGCATGGCGGCGGCGGAAAGGCCTTCCGCGAATGGGCCGAACACTGGGCGCAGCGCGGCTACATCGCGCTCGCCATGGACCTCTCCGGCAACGGTCCGTCCGGTCCGCTGCCCGACGGCATGCCGGACCAAGCCGACACGACCAAGTTCCGCGACTTCGGCGAGGGCGAGGTCCGCGACATGTGGACCTACCACGCGGTCGCGGCCGTGCTGCGCGGCCACGCGCTGCTGCGCTCGCTGCCGGAGGTGGACGCCGACCGCATCGGCGTCACGGGCATCAGCTGGGGCGGCTATCTGACCTGCATCGTGGCGGGCATCGACCCGGACCTGAAGGTCGCGGTGCCGGTCTACGGCTGCGGCTTCCTCGGCGACAACAGCGTCTGGACCGACAAGTCGCTCGCCGCGATGACGCCCGAGGCGCGCGCGCTTTGGCTGAGGCAATTTGACCCGGGTCGGTACCTCTCGGGCGTGCGTTGCCCGACCCTGTTCCTGAACGGGACGACCGATTTCGCCTACCCGCTGGACAGCTACCAGAAATCCTACCGGCTCGTGCCGGGGAAGCACCGCCACGTCTCGGTCAACGTCGGCCTGCCCCACGGCCACATCTGGACGTTCGGCGAAGTGGACGCCTTCGTGGACAGCGCGCTGCGGGGCGGAAAACCGTTGCCGAAGGTCGGCGCCGTGAAACTCAGCGGCGACACCGCGCGGGTCTCGGTCGGTTCATCCGTGCCGCTGAAGGCCGCGACGCTGAACTACACGACCGATTCCGGCGCGTGGCAGAAGCGGGAGTGGAAAACAGTGGCCGCCCGCATCGCTGGAAGTTCCGTCAGCGCCGAGCTGCCGCCACAGCGACCGCTGGTCGCCTTCCTCGCCGTCATGGACGAACGGGGTCTGCGCGTCAGTTCGGAGCACTTCACAGTGGAAGCCGCGCATTGAGGGCGCGGTGAAATCGGTCTCGCTCGGTTGTCCGCGATGTCTCGAGGGCGCCCCCGTATTCCACGGACGGGCGGCAGCCCGTCCCCACCAAGATGGGTAGGGACACGCTGCCGCGGGTCCCCATCTTTCCCCTCGGAAAACCCGGGACGCAACCCGGCTAAAACCACCCCGCCGGATGCACGCGCCCCTGATACGGCCACTCATCCGGCCGTGCGACCAGCCCCTTTCGCACAGGATTCTCCCGCACATAGGCCCACTTCTCCTCGCACTCGATCCGCGAACGCAAGCGATGATGGAAGCCGCCGCGCTGCCAGCGCCCGGCCGCGGGACACGTCTTCGCCAAGCGATCCTTCCAGAACGCGATCCATTGCTCGACCTCGAAGCGCAGGTCGTGGGGCACGCAAAAGAGATGCAGATGGTCCGGCATCAGAAGGTAGTCGCCCACCCACCATGCCTGTGCCTCCTGTTCCCAGAGCCGGTGCAACTCCCGGCGGATACGCGCGTCCGCCAACCATGGTTCACGCTTCTCCGTCGTCACGGTGAGGAACACGACGTTCGGCCCGTCCGCTCGCAGACGGACCCCATGGGCTGGCGAACGCCGGCCGACTTCGCGGAACGGGGTGGACGGCATGGTGAAAAAGCTAGGCCGCCGCTCGGCGGCGGCGAGTCCATTTCTCGGCTCACGCAGCCCCAGGACAGATATGGACGTGCAAGATGATCCGGATGCGTCGGAGGGAGATCACGGACGGGCGGCAGCCCGTCCCCACCGAGTGGGTAGGGACACGCTGCCGCGTGTCCCCGTTCTCAGCCCGGCTCGTGGCATTCCGGAAAACAGTCGTGCCATCCAGGCCTGCGATTGCCTGACTTTCGATCGGCGGTCGGCCGGAGCGGTAGCGCCTCCCTCCCACCAAGAAGGCTCTCTCGCTGCCTCCTCCCTGCCCGCGTTCAGGCCAGGATCGGCTTCACCACCTCGCCGTGGACGTCGGTGAGGCGGAAGTCGCGGCCCTGGAAGCGGTAGGTGAGCTTCAGGTGGTCGAGACCGAAGAGGTGCAGGATCGTCGCGTGCAGGTCGTGGACATGGACCTTCTTGTCCACCGCGTAGAACCCGAAGTCGTCCGTGCCGCCGTACACGGTGCCCGGCTTGATGCCGCCGCCCGCCATCCAGATGGTGTATCCGTGCGGATGATGGTCGCGGCCGATCTGGTCGGGCTTGAGCGCGCCTTGCATCATCGGCGTCCGGCCGAACTCGCCGCCCCAGAGCACGAGCGTCTCGTCGAGCAGACCGCGCTCCTTGAGGTCCTTGATGAGCGCGACGGCCGGTTGGTCGGTCTCGGCGCAGCGCTTCTTGAGGTCGAACACCAGGTTGCCGTCCGGGCCGCCATGGTGGTCCCAACCGCGATGGTAGAGCTGCACGAAGCGGACGCCGCGCTCGACCAGTCGACGGGCGAGCAGGCAGTTGTTGGCGAAGGAGGCCCGGCCCGGAGTCGTGCCGTAGGCTTCCTGGGTCTTGGGCGATTCCTTCGAGATGTCCATCACCTCGGGCACGCTGGTCTGCATGCGATACGCCATCTCGTAGGAGGCGATGCGCGTCTGGATCTCGGGGTCCTGGAGGACGTCGAAGCGGGCTTGGTTGAGGTCCTTGAGCGCGTCGAGCGATTGGCGGCGGCGTTGGGCGCCCATGCCGGGCGGATTGCTGACGAAGAGCACCGGATCACCCTGCGAGCGGAGCGTGACGCCTTGATGGACGGTCGGGAGGAATCCGCTGCCCCACGAGGCGTTGGTGAGCGGTTGGCCGACGCCGGTCATGAGCACGACGAAGGCGGGGAGGTCCTCGTTGGCGCTCCCGAGCCCGTAGCTGAACCACGAGCCCATCGCCGGGCGGCCGGCGAGCTGCGCGCCGGTGTTCATGAAGATCGTCGCCGGGTCGTGGTTGAACGCCTCGGAATGGAAGCCCTGCACGAAGCAGACGTCGTCCACGATGGTCGAGAGATGCGGCAACAGCTCGCTCAGCCACATGCCGGACTTGCCGTGCCGGGCGAACTTGTAGGGCGAGGCGAGCAACTTGGCCTGCTTGCCGATCTGCGCGAGGCGGATGTTCTTCACCAGCTCCTCGGGCACCTGCTGTCCGTCGCGCTTGGCGAGCTCGGGCTTCGGGTCGAAGAGATCGAGGTGCGACGGTCCTCCCGACTGGAACAGGTAGATGATGTTCTTCGCCTTGGGCGCGAAGTGCGGCTTGCCCAGCACCGGCAGGCTGCTGTCGGCGGCGAAGAGCTTGTCGTCGAGCAACGAGCCGAGCGCGAGCGCGCCCATGCCGGTGCCGCACTGGCGGAGGAAGCGGCGACGGGTGGTGTCGCGAAGGGCGTCGAAGGCAGGTTCGTGATGAGAAGGCATGGCGTGGGAGGGGAAAGAAAACAGTTATCAGCAATCAGTGATCAGTGGTCAGTGGTCAGTGGTCAGTGATCAGTGGGGATAGGCGGCGTTGCGTCGGGTTGGGAGGAACGGTAAGGGGGTGTTTCGTCGCGGAAGGCGGAGTCGCCGCAGAAGGAGGCGGCGTTCTCCATCATGCTGCCAAGCATCCGGCCGATCTCCTCGCAGAGACCGACGAGGCGAGCATGTTCCGCGGCCGGCAAGTAGCCGTCGTCCTTCGCGGTCTCCAACCAGTGCTGCGTCTCCATCTGTTCTGGGTCCGCATCGCTGAGCTTGGCGACGAAATGTTTCTCGTAGCGCCGCTTCGCCCACGACTCGGCGATCTGTGCGCCGATCGAACGCGCTGCCCGACGAAGCTGGTCCGTCAGCGAGAACCTCTCCTCCGCCGGAAACGCCTTCGACACGCGGAACACCTCCCGCGCGAGCTGCCGTTGTCTCTGGTAGACAACCAGCTCCCGGAAGCTCCTGGCGTATGGCAAGCTGCTCGGATCCATGGGCGGCTTCGGTTTGGCTCACTGGAAACTGGCCACTGATGACCGATCACTGATCACTTCTTCATCACCCCTTGGTCAGCGTC
>CANGMH010000154.1 GCA_947454005.1 Verrucomicrobiota bacterium | reverse complement strand
GCGGGCCGCTCACTGGTAGGTGATGACCAGCTTGCCGTTGGCGATCGCCACCGACTTCACGTTCACCGCGGGCGTGATCGTCAGGAAGCTCTGCGCGCCGCCGGCGGGGAGGTCGGCGGTGATGGTCTTCTTGGCGGTGTCCACGACGGCGTTGGCGAGCGGCGAGCCGCTGAGGCCGGCCGGGATGGCGGTCGACAGGCTCGGGCCGGCGGCCGGGAGGGCATCCGGGCCGGCGGCGGCGCTGGCGGCGACCTGGGCGGGGGTCATCGCGCCTTTGTAGAGGCGGAACTCGTCGAACTTCCCGGCGAAGTTCGGGTCGGAGGTGAACTGCGAGCGTCCGAGCCAGTTGTTGTTGTCCGCGCCGGCGAGGGCCGCCAGCGGCTTGGTGGCCGGACCGGTCGCGAGCAGCACGCCGTTGGTGTAGAGGCGCGTGGTGTTGCCGGTGAAGCTATACGTGATGGTCAGCTGGAACGGCTGGTTGATCGGCGTCGAGCCGGGTTGGCTCACCACCGTGGTGTCGCCTCCCGCCGGGAAGTTGGCGATGAAGCGCGGGATGCCGTCACCGGACTTCGGCGTGAAGAACAGGTAGTCGATGCCGTTGCCGCCGCCGTCCTCGCCGTCGTCCTTCGTGCCGAAGTCGAACAGGCGCGACCAGTTGCCGCCGCCGGCGTAGGAGGCCCACGCCTCGATGGTGCCGTTGTCGCCGAGGGCGGTGATGATGCCGTTGGGCAGGTTCACGTAGTTGCCCTCGATGCCGTCGAGCGCCAGCTGGCCTCCGCCCAGCGTGGCGGAGCCCAGGATGTCGCCGTTCGCGCCGCCGACCGAGTCGACGACCTTAGTCGCACCGGGCGCCTCGCTGAAGCTGTAGCGGTTCTTGAGGACGACGGTGTCGCTGACCACCTTGAGCTTGGCCGCGGCGCTGACCACCTTGGCCGGCTTGCCGGCGACGGTGTTGGAGACCTCGACGGTGAACGCGGCGCCGTCGTCGGCCGCGCTGACCGCCGGGATGGTGTAGCTCGGTCCGGTCGCGCCGGCGATGGGCTTGCCGTCCCGGTTCCATTGGTAGGCGATGGGCGAAGAACCCTTCGCGACGACGCGGAACACGGCCGGGAGGGTCTCCGGGATGCTCTGGTCCGTCGGCGGCGCCGACACGGTCGCGGCGACGTCGTGGTCGTTGATCAGGTCGGGGCCGGCACCGGCGTTGCCGAGGGCCTGGCCCGGGGTGAGGACGTAGTCGTAGAACCGCGCCTCGTCGTATTCGCCCTGCGTGTTCTGGTCGCCGTTCCATGCGGAGCGGCCGAGCCAGACGTTCACGTCGTTGAGGTCGCTGAGCTTGGTTGGCGTGGTGAGCCCGGCGACCTCCTTGCCGTTCTCGTAGAGCGAGACGCGGCCGGTGCTCTCCTTCCAGGTCACAAGCACGTGGGTGTCGGTGTTGAAGGTGCCGGTGCCGGTGTCCGCCGTGACCGTGCCCTTGTCGTCCGGATCCGCGTTGCGGACCTCGAGGCGCCGGGAGTTCACGTCGTCGCCGATCTGGGCGCTGTAGATGAGGTAGTCGAGGCCGGTGCCGCCGCCGCCGGGACCGGTCACCTCGCCGTCGGTCCCGCTGGATCCGAAGTCGAAAACGCGCGACCAGGTGCGGCCGCCGGTGACCTTGATCCAGGTCTCGAACGAGAACTCCCCGGAGCCGCCGTTGGCGGCGCCGTTGACCGAGACCAGCCCGTTGGGAAGGTCCGCATAGGCCGCCTCCGCGGAAGGGCCGCCCGCCAGCTTGAGCCGGCTGCCGGTGAACGCCGCGCCCGCGCCGAGGACCTTGCCGTCGGCGGTGCCGACCGAGTCCTTGATCTTGAGTCCGGTGGCATCGGCCGCCGCGGCCTCGCTGAACGTGTAGCGGTGGAGCGGTCCCTTGGCCAAGCGCTCCGGCTGGATCTCGGGAGGCGCGGCCGGGTCGATGAACGCCGCCTTCTCGAGGTCGTAGTTGGCCGCGACCTGCGCGTCGGTCAGGACGCCGTCGTGGATGCGGACGCGCCCGAGCGCCAACGAGCCGCGCAGGCCGCCGGTCGGCGTGGTGCCGTCGGCTTCGAGCTGGGTCGCGAGGTTGATGGCGGTGCCGGAAAAGGTGTTGATGACACCGGCGCCGAGGATCTCGGCGTTGGCCAGCTTGCCGTCGGAATAGACGCGCGAGGTGGTGCCGTCATAGGTGTAGACGAGGTGGTGCCACTTGTTGGCGGGCGGGTTGCCGCCGTCGCTGTTCCATCCGAGGTCCGGGCTGCCCCAGTGGCCGACCGCGCCCCAGCGGAAGTCGGAGCCGTAGCCGAAGGAGACGTTCGAGCCGTCGGGTGCGCCGCCGCGGTGGCCCCAGGAGACCATCGTCTCCTCGCCGCCGACCTGCGGGTTGAGCGCCCACACCTCGATCGAGTGCGTGGGGTCCTCGCCGGTGATGGCATCCGGCGCCAGGATCAGGCTGGTCCCCGCGGCGGAATCCGCGAGCTGCATGTAGTCGGTGCCGTCGAACTGGATGGCCTTGGTGCCGCCGACGGCGGCCACCTTGGGCGTCGTGGTGTCGTCGCCGGTGGCCACGAAGAAGCCTCCGAGCGTGCCGGTGTTCTTGATGCTCTTGAGCGTGCCTTCGGCCGAGGACGTGGCGTCGATGTTGACGAACAACGTGCCGGCGGTCTGGACCTGCGCGTGGGCGGCAGGGGTGAGGAGACCGGCCGCGATCAATGCCCCGGTGAGGGCCGAGAAGCCGACCGGGTGCTGGACCCGTCGGTGCTGGGATGTGTCTTTCATGATGGTGTGTTGCTGCGACTGCCGTGGAACGCGACGAAGCGGGATCGCGATGTTTTCCTCAGCGGGGTAAGCGGCGACCGTTTCGAGGTCGTGATCGTCCTGCCATGCCGAGAAACCACACGCCCATGCCGCATCAGGACGACCGGCTTGGGCCGATGCAGCCGGATGACGGCGGTGCGAACGCTACTTCGTCGGGGTTACCCTTCTTCGATAGCCGATGGCCACCCGGTCCGACCATGAGTTATCACGTAATTCGCCGGAGGTTTTTCACCCCGACGTCCTGCGGTTCCTAGGATCGGAGACCTCCGCGGACGGGACGCGATGGCCCGGACCGGGCCCGGGAACCCCACTGCCTTCCTACGTATCTTTACGTATAGCCCGGATCGCATGGATGGCGTGCCGTGTAGAAGTACTTCCAACCCCGCCCCCCGCCATGAGATCGACCGCATCCTTCCTGCATCGCTGCGCGCTCCTCGCCTTCCTGGTCCGTTCCGTCGTGGCCCTGGCCGATGTCGGCGCCGTGGACCCGGCGTTCCATCCGCCTGCGATCGGGTTCGGTGTGAGCCGGGTCGCGGTGCAATCGGACGGCAAGATCCTCGCCGTCGGCGGCACCCGTTTCGATGCCTCCGCCGAGCCGGCCGGATTGCTGAGACTCCATCCCGACGGCACCCGGGACACCTCCTTCGACATCGGCAAGGGCTTCGTCGGCCAGACCCTGCTCATCCCCGGCGTGTTCACCAATGTCAGTCCGGCGCAGTTCTACGCGCTCGTGCCGACGCCGGCCGGGATCCTCGTCGGAGGACTCTTCGAGAAGGTGAACGGGCTGCCGCGGCTGAATCTCGCCCGGTTGCTGCCGACCGGTTCGCCCGACCCCGCCTTCATCGCCGATGCCGATGGGCAGGTCGCCTCGGTCGTCCCTCTCGCGGGCGGCAAGCTGCTCGTCGGCGGCGGGTTCAAGAAGGTCAACACCGCGGCCCGCAACGGCATCGCCCGGCTCGGCGCCGACGGCGTCGCCGACAGCTTCAGCCCGGATTGGGGCACGATCGCGCCGAGCGTCCGCGCGGTGTGGCCGCTCCCCGATGGCAAGGTCCTCGTCGCAGGCGGCTTCACCAGCTTCTCCGCCGGCTTGTCGCAGAAGCTCGTCGTCCGCCTCGGCGCCGACGGCAAGGTCGACCCGACGTTCGTGCCGCCGGCCGCACAGTTCCTCACCGAGTCCGCGCAGGCGTTGCTCGTGCAGCCGGATGGCAAAATCATCATCGTCGGCGGCTTCGGACAGGTCGCCGGCAAGGCCCGCAAAGGCATCGCGCGGCTAAATCCCGACGGCACGCTCGACCCGGCATGGACCGGAGCGGGCATCGGGCCCTTGGGGCTGGAGAGCATGGAGGCCGTCGCCGCCGCGCCGGACGGACGGATCTACGTCGGCGGCAAGTTCGACACGCTCGACGGCGCCGGCCCGGGCGGCATCGCCCGCTTGGAGGCCGACGGCACGCGCGACGCGACGTTCAAGAAGCCGGTCGGCAGCACCACGTTCTGGGTCGGCTCCATCGCCGTTCAACCCGACGGCAAACCGGTCATCGCCGGCACCTTCACGCTCGGAAGCACGGTGGATTCGACCAAGGTCCTGCTCCGCCTCGTCGACAAGGATTCCGGTCCGCCGCCGCCCCCGGTCATCACCCGCGAACCGGCCGACCTCGCCGTCAACCTCGGTGCCACCGGCAAAAGCCTCGTCGTCGAAGCCGCGGGCACCCCGCCGCTCACCTACCGCTGGCAGTTCAACGGCGTCGACCTTCCCTTCAAGACCGAGGCGACCTTGCCGTTCCTCGTCCCGATCAAGGAGAGCGACGCCGGTGCATACCGGGTCATCGTGGGCAATGCCGGAGGATCGGTCACCAGCCGTGTCGCGGCGGTGTCCGTCATCCTGCCCGCGCGGATCGTCACCCAGCCGACCGGCCTCACCGTGACCGCCGGAGCTCCGGCCCAGTTCGCCGTCGTGCCGGGCGGCACGCCGCCCTTCACCTTCCAATGGCGGAAGGATTTCGAAGACATCCCGGGCGCGACCGGAGCGACGTTCACGATCCCGGCTGCGAAGCCCACCGATGGCGGAGGCTACTCGGTCGCCGTCGCCAACGCCTCCGGCGGAGAGACCAGCATCGAGGCGAAGCTGGTGGTGCAAGCCGCCAGACCGGTCATCACGCTCCAACCGGCGAGCCGGACCGTGACGTTGTCCGGGACGAACCTCACCGCGACGGCGCTCGCCGGCCGGCGTCTCTGCCTGACGATCGCCGGCGCGCTGCCGCCGTGGATCGCGCGCGGCAGCTATTGCATCGCCTTCGACGGTGCCGGCTACGCGAGTCCCGCCGGGGGCGCGTTGACGGGATCGAGTGCCGGCGGCTTCTCCGTCGGCGTCGGCACCGCGCCGCCGGCGACGCTGATCGATTTCACCGCGTTCTTCCCCGATGGCGGGACCGCCACGCTCACGCTGCTGGCCAACGGCATCTACGAGTTCAACCGGGCCGGGCTCGTCGCCGACCAGAACGGGACCTGGACGCTCGATCCGCCGTTCGTTCCGCCGGCCCCGCCTTCGGTGTCGTTCTCCGTCGCCGCCACGGGCACCGGCACGCTGACCTACCAGTGGTCCAAGGCCGGACGCCCGTTGCCCGGCAGGACCGCGCCGTCCTTGGTGATCGATCCGGTGACGGCCTCCGACGCCGGCGACTACACCGTGGCCGTCACCGACAGCGGCGGCACGACGACCAGCGATGTGGCGACACTCACCGTGACCGCTCCCGCCGTCCCTTTCGCGATCGAACTGGTCGACCAGCCGGACGGGTCCGCCGCGATCGCCGTCCAGACGACACCCGGCAAAGCTTACGTGCTCGGACAACAGTCCGCCCTCGGTGCCGACAACTGGGTACCGGTCGCGACCTTCCTCGGGGACGGATCCAGGCATGCGTTCCCCATCCAGCCGACCGGACCGGCCGGCTTCTACCGGGTGACCACATCGCCATGAGTCGGCCGTGGGCCTATCGCCGGCCGACGACCTCCAGTCGGGGCCTATGATCCGCCTTTTGGGGCCTGGAGCCCGTCATCGCGGACCACTGCGCATGCAAGGGTCGTCCTGCTTCCGGTGGACTTCGCGCCGACCAACGGCAGGGTCGGGCCCTGGGACCAGGTCGCTGGGAACGCTCATCCGGGGCAGGTACGATGACCATGGCGGACCGCGGCACCGACGAAGCCGGAGGGCAGCGCAGGGATGGCTCCTTCGCGACCGGTGTCGTCTCCGCGGAGTCCAGGGCTCGGCCGCGCGAAGCAGGAGGGCCGATCGGTCAATGTACGAGCAGGATCCGGCAACCTTGGACCTCCAAGAGCCGCCACCCGGGATTGTCGGCCAGCTTCCGGGCGATCCGCGCCGGGTCTATGACCCGGGATCCCGGGAAGACCACGACCGCCCCGAGCGGGGTGTCGCCGAGGAACTTCGCCGGTTCGGCCCAGACCTGGTCATATCGGCTGAACCAATCCGGGACGGCGAACGACCGCCTGCGCGCGTAGTAGGGGGTCTCGCTGCTCCAATCTTGGCCGAAGACCACGATACCGGTCCCGGGCACGGTGTGCTCCCGGAGCACCGCGGCGACCGCGAGGGTGCTGTTGTGCGCGGCGTCGAACCGTGTCCGCAACATCGGGCCGTAGCTCTTCCGGAACTCCATGATGTTCGACGCCACCAGCAGCGCGGTGATCCCCGGGACCACCGCGCCGTGGGGCACGACCGCCTGCAGCAAGGCAACGGCCGATGCGAGACCCCCGATCAGGAACAGCACGCATCCGGTCTGGTAGTACGCGTGGACGAATTGCAGGTTGGTGAAGATGAGAAGCGGCGCCACGAAGAGCGCCAGACCGGTGAGGACCACGGCCCGGATCCGCGCCGGTCCCGGCAGCGCGAACGCTCCCGCGATGAGCGCGACGCCGAGGAACCCGCCTGCGTTCTGGGCGAGCGTCCGATGCCAGAGCAACGTGATCCAGTCGGGGCCGCTGAAACGCTGGGCGAGGGTGCCGAGGATCCATCGAGGCACCAGTGCCGCGTACTCGTTCCCCATCGGGTTCTCCCTCGTCACCGAACCGGCATAGACCGTCCACGCGCCGGCGACCAAGAGAGGCAGCACCAACGCCGCCGCTATCTGGAGGAGTCCTTGTCGCCCTGCCTGGCGGATCCCGCCGGCACTCCGCCAGGACCACAGCCAAAGGACTCCCATCACCATCGAAACCGGGGCACTGGTCGTGAACTTCTGCAGGGCCGCGAGCGTGCCGAACGCTGCACAGATCCACGCCGACCTCCATGTCGAGGGCCCTCGGACGAGGTCGAGGGCGAAGGGGACCGATGCGAACGCGAAGAAGAGCGCCGCCGTCTCGATCATGAAGCTCCGTCCCCAGAAAAGATAGAGCGGGCTGGACCAGAGCAACGCGCAGAAGGACCAGGCCGTCGCCGCCGGGAGCTTGAGGCGCTCCACGACCACTGTCGCAGGCCAGGCGCAAGCCACCAAGAACGCGAAGCTCAGGAGGCGCCCGACCGCGTCGAGATCGAGATGCCCCGCCTTGGCCACCGCAGCCGCGATCATCTGGTAGAGCGGGAACTCCTGGGGGATAGCCCACGGATATCCCGAGACCGGTGTCTGATAGGCCAGTCGCGGGCCTTCCTCCATGATCCAGAACGAAGTGAGCGCGGTCTGGGTCTGGCGAAATGAGTGGAACTCCAACAGCGGTTGGTCCGCGTGCCGGACCGCGGTCCATGTGGCGAACACCAGCACGGAGGCCGTCAGGAGCTTCAGCCAAGCCGCGACCGGAGGGGAGGAGTCTCGTCCGGTCATGACGGGTGGTTCTCGCTGCCCGGCGTGCGAGTGGACCGCCTCCCGGCAGGGATCGACCGCCCGATCCGCAGGATCGGGTCACGGCGTCGGACCCTTGGAGATCTTGCCTGGCTCATGAAGTTCCGCGTGGTCTCCCGGCGAGACGTTTCGGCCTGCCGACCGACCGGACCTACGTCGCCGCCGGGCGTGAATCTTGGCGAGGTCCTTACCGGACGATAGGTCGACGCGTCTCCGGCCGGTCCAAGGCGTCTGAGGGCCATTCAACGAGAACCGGTCGGGAGAAGAAAGGAGAAAGCCATTGACGACACGGCCCGCGTCCGATGCGCCCGGTTCACGCCTGGAGCTGGGCCAGGACCTCGGGATCCCGCACGTCCACCCAGCGCCCGGCGATCTTCAACCCGGCGATCGTCTGGCCGGCGGCGACCATCGCGGAGATCGCGTCGGTCAGCTCATATTCGCCGCGCGGCGATCGCTGGAGACGCGCGGTGAACCCGAACACCGAGGGACGGAACAGATAAATCCCGGCGTTGTACCACACCGGCTGTCCCGGCTCCAGCCAGCCGGTCGCCGTCAGCTCCGCGAGCTGCGCTGCATCGGGTTTCTCGACGAGCCGGGTCAGATTGAATGCCTCATCGAAGAAGTTCAGCCCGCCCTTGGTCACGTCCTGGCCCTCGGTCACGGTGATCAATCCGGCGAAATCGCCTTCGCCCCAACGCGCGACCATCTGCTGGTAGGTCTCGGGCCTCACGAGGATGTCGCCGTACGTGAGCAGGAAATCCGAGCTGCCGACGAACTCCTTCGCGTGCTCCGGCGCCTTGCCGGTGCCGTCCTGCACGACCTGACGGGCGTAGCTGATCCTCGCGCCGAAGCGGCTGCCGTCGCCGAAATGCCCCTCGATCACCTCCGCCTTCCAGCCGGTGATGATGCAGACCTCGCGGATGCCCGCGGCGAGCAGGCCTTCGAGGATGTGCTCGAGGATCGGGCGCCCTTGGACGGGCAACATCGGTTTCGGCAGCTCGTTGGTGAGCTCCCGCATCCGGGTGCCTTTGCCTGCTGCGAGGATGACGGCTTTCATGCGGCGCGAATCGAAGCCGCAAGGCGCCGAGGAAGGCAACTCGGCTCTCGCCCGGATCTCGGCTGGAGAACAGGAAGACAGGACCGGAGTTGTCGGCCTCCGCTTTCCTGTTCTCCTGATCGACGACCGAGGCGCCCCTGGCCGGGATCACTTCTTCAGCGGGAGCCGCAGCAGCCGCGGTCCGACGCAGGCGAACGCGGTCCGGAAGCGCGCCGCGCGGGCGAGCGGACCCAGGAACGGCCGTGCGCCGAGCTCGCAACCTGCCGCCCACGGGGAGAACGCCGGCATGACCAACACGTCGTCGGCGACCAGGAACGCCGGGCACTTCGCCGAGCTCGCCACGCCGTCGCCCAAGGTGATGGCCGGATGTTCGTGGCCGACGATGGCCTTCGGCGCGGCCTCGGCCTGGAGCCGGAACCCTTCGCCGTCATCCGCGGCCTCGGGCGCGAGGTCGCCATGGAGCAGGAGATGCCCACCGAGCCGCAGTTGCCGCCGGCAGACGACCGGCAGCCCCCATCCGGCGACGAGTCGCCCCAGCTTGTGGTCGTGGTTGCCGAGGCAGAAGACCAGCTCGCTCGCCGGCGAGAGGCGCGTGCAAAGATCGCGGAGCGAGGCCTCCAGCGCGGGCAAGGCGACCGCTTGGTGCACGACGTCGCCCAGCACGACGATCCGGCCAGGTCGGTGGTCCCGTTGGAGCGCGGCGAGCCGTTCCGTGGTGTCGTCCGGCGCGGAG
>CANGMH010000153.1 GCA_947454005.1 Verrucomicrobiota bacterium | reverse complement strand
GGTTACGTCTTCTCCGCGAAGAGCCCGATGAGCTCGTTGAACACGCTGGTCTACAGCGACAAATCGTTCAAGAACGTCGACGGCAAGTTCGGCCCGGCCTGAGCCCGGACATCGACCCGGCCTTCCACCAGCCCGCCGTTCCGGCGGGCTTTTTCGTGTCCTCGTACGGATGGCTGCGGTATGCTCAACGCACGAACATGCTAGCTCGCCGCGTCATCCCTTGCCTCGACGTCCATGACGGAAAGGTCACCCGCGGCGTGGGCTTCGGTCGAGCCGAGGCGGGCGAGCTGAAGAACGTGGGCGACCCGGTCGAGCTGGCGGTGCGCTACAACGACCAGGGTGCCGATGAGATGGTGTTCTTCGACATCACCGCCAGCGCCCACGGCCGCGCGAGCATGGTCGATGTCATCGAACGCGCGGCCGACCGATGCTTCATGCCTTTGACGGTCGGCGGCGGCATCCGCGCCGTCGAGGACATGAGCGCGATGCTCCAGGCCGGCGCCGACAAGGTGAGCATCAACTCCAGCGCGCTGGCCGATCCCGATCTCATCCGGGCCGGCGCCGAGAAGTTCGGCAGCCAATGCATCGTCGTCTCGATCGACGCCAAGAAGGTCGCGCCCGACCGGTGGGAGGTCTTCGCCCAAGGCGGACGGAAGGCCACCGGGCTCGAGGCCGTCGCTTGGGCCGAGAGAGCCGTGGCCCTGGGTGCCGGCGAGATCGTGCTCAACTCGATCGACGCCGACGGCACCAAGAAGGGATTCGATCTGGTCATCACCCGGCGCATCAGCGAGGCGGTCGGCGTGCCGGTCGTGGCCAGCGGCGGCGCGGGCACGCTGGAGCACATGGCGGACGTCCTCCTGGAGGGACGGGCGGACGCGGTGCTCGCAGCCAGCATCTTCCACTTCGGCACCTTCACCGTCGGACAGGTCAAGGACCACCTCGCCGCCCGCGGGCTCCCGGTGCGACGTGTCTGAAGCCCGCTATGGAACGCTTCGCGAAGACCGCTTGGTTCCCGTTCGCGGCGCTGGTCGTGAGCAACGTCTTCATGACCTTCGCCTGGTACCGTCACCTCAGGTTCAAGGAGACCCAACCGCTCTGGGTCGCGATCGTCGCCAGCTGGGCGATCGCCTTCTTCGAGTACCTCGTGATGGTGCCCGCGAACCGGTACGGCTCCGCGCGCTTCTCGCTCTACCAGCTCAAGCTCGCCCAGGAAGCGATCACGCTGGTGGTCTTCGTCGCCTTTGCGTTCCTCTACTTCGGCACCCGGCCGCAGTGGAACCATCTCGCGGCGTTCCTCTGCATCCTCGCCGCCGTCGCCTTCGCCTTTCTGCCCGGGAAGTGACCCGCCCCGAACCCCATCCATCCGCACCGCACCCCGAATGAACACCGACCTCGAAGCACAGCTGAAGTTCAACGCCGACGGCCTCGTCCCGGCGATCATCCAGGACGCGAAGGACGGCCGGGTGCTGATGATGGCGTGGATGAACCGCGCCTCGCTCGACAAGACCATCGAGACCCGCCGGACCTTTTTCTGGAGCCGTTCCCGGCAGAAGTTCTGGATGAAGGGCGAATCCAGCGGCCATGTGCAGGTCGTGAAGGACATCGCGTTCGATTGCGACGGCGACACCCTGCTCATCCAGGTCGAACAGACCGGCGCGGCTTGCCACGAAGGTTTCCGGTCCTGCTTCTTCCGCAGCCTCGATGAAAAAGGTGCCGCATGGACGACCACCGAGCCGCAGCTCGAGACTCCCGACGCCATCTACGGGAAGAAGTGACGGTCGAAGGCCAACGGACGCGTCCGTGACGGGGCCGGCTCCAGACGTCCGGCTGACACGTCCCCGACAGATATCCGCTGGCGTTCCTCTGCCGCGCAACGGCGAAGGATCGGGAGGAGCGACACCTCGACCAAAAGGGCCGCCGCTGTTGAGGCTCGCACTACGACCGGTGCTTCCGGTCGGGTCCAGATGCACGGTGATGCCCCGTTCCGATGGCCGATACCTGCCCACCCCGGGTCCGGTGGATACCTGTTTCGTCACGTCATCGTAACATTTAACCACTGGGTTTGTAACACGGGGTTCCCAGCGTTCGCCCGCACATCGAAAACACACACACAATGGCAAACCAACACCAACCACTGTTGCCCCGGCTCGTCCTGCTGGCCGCCCTTTGTGGCGCCACGGCGGGGGCTCCCGCCGTCCAGGCCCAATCGGCAGACGCGCTCCTCGACAAGCTCGTCGAGAAGGGCGTGCTCACCGCTGACGAAGCCACCGGCCTCCGCGACGAGGCCGACAAGGGCTTCACCACCGCGTTCGCCGCCAAGAGCGGCATGCCGGACTGGGTCACCGCACTGAAGATCAACGGCGACCTGCGCACCCGCTACGAGGGCTTCACCGCGCCCAACTCGCTCTTCGTCGACCGCAACCGCTTCCGCTATCGGATGCGCCTCGGCATCGTGGCCAACATCGCCGACGACTTCGAGGTCGGCATGCGCCTCACCTCCAGCGAGCCGGCTTCCGGCGGCACCGGCGGTGATCCCGTCTCGGGCAACACCTCCTTCAGCGGCAACGGAGCGAAGAAATTCGTCTACCTGGACCTCGCCTACGCGAAGTGGAATCCCATCCACAACGCCGATTGGCTCGGCTCGCTAACGGTCGGCAAGATGGAGAACCCGTTCGTGTTCCCGTCCACGATCATGTTCGACAAGGACTACACGCCGGAAGGCGCCGCGATCGACCTGACCTACCGCATCAACCCCGACCACGCGTTGCGCGCCATCGGCGGCGGCTTCGCGGTCAACGAACTCGGCGGCAGCAGCAACGACCCCTATCTCGTCGGCAGCCAGCTGCGGTTCGATTCGACCTGGAACAAGAAGGTCACCAGCAGCGTCGGCGTGGGCACGTTCGGCGTCCTGGCCCGCGACATCTCCCCCGGCAAGAGCCCGCTCAACACCGACCAGTTCGCCAACCAGCAGCGCGGCAACACCCGCGACGGCGCGGGCAACCCCAAGGCCGGCTTCAACCCGGTGTACGCGGATGCTTCCGTCACCTACATGCTGGAGAGCTTCCCGTTCAACACCGGCACCTTCCCGGTCACCGTCTCCGGCGATTTCCTGCACAACCCGTCGGCGAGCCAGGACAACGAGGGCTATTCCGCGGGCGTCACGTTCGGCAAGGCCGGCAAGAAGGGCACCTGGGAGCTCAGCTACCGCTACACCGAGCTGCAGGCCGACGCTTGGTTCGAGGAGTTCACCGAATCCGATTTCGGCGCCTACTACTCCGTCGCTCCGGTCGGGGGGGCGGCCGGCTACGGTGCCGGGACCAACGTCCGCGGGCACGTCGTCAAGGGCAGCTACTCGCCCTACGATTCCCTCACGTTCAGCGTGACGCTGTTCGCCACCCAGCTGATCAACAACGTCCTGCCCGCCGGCGCGGTCACCGACGTGGACAGCCAGATGTACCGCATCCAGGTCGATGCCGTCTGGAAGTTCTGATCGTCACCGCCGCGTGACGCGACCGTCCACCGGCCGTCACGCGGCCCCCATCCAAACCTCCGGAACGAAACATACCGCACGCATATGAAGAAACATCTCGCTCTCCTCGCCGCCGGCCTGCTCGCCGCGGTCCCGGCCTTCGCCGGCAACATCACCGTCAAGGGTTCCGACACCTTGGTCGTCCTCGCCCAGAAGTGGGCCGAGGTCTACATGGGCGGCCACGCCGGCCAGAAGATCCAGGTCACCGGCGGCGGCACGGGCACCGGCTTCGCCGCGCTCCAGAACCAGACCACCGACCTCTGCAACGCCTCTCGCAAGATCAAGGCGAAGGAGCAGGAACAGTGCGTCAAGGTCTTCGGCAAACGGCCCATCGAGTACAAGGTCGCGCTCGACGGCCTCAGCGTCTACGTGTCGGCCGACAACAAGGTCGGCGAGCTGAGCCTCGAGGACCTCGACGGCATCTTCACCGGCAAGATCAAGAACTGGAAGGAAGTCGGCGGCGTCGACGCGCCGATCACCGTGTACAGCCGCGAGAACAGCTCCGGCACCTACGAGTTCTTCAAGGAGCACGTGCTCAAGGGCAAGGACTTCGCCGCCAACGCGCAGACGATGCCCGGCACCGCGGCCGTCCTGCAGGCGGTCGCGAAGGACAAGAACGGCATCGGCTACGGCGGCGCGGCCTACGGCAACGGCGCCAAACACGTCAAGGTCAGCCGCGCCAAAGGCGAAGAGGCGATCGAGCCCAACGAAGAGACCGTGCTCTCGGGCAAGTACCCGATCTGGCGCTACCTGTTCGTGTACGTGAACCCCGCCCTCGACAAGGGCGATGTCGCCGCCTACCTCAAGTGGATCCGCGGCGAAGAGGGCCAGAAACTGGTCAAGGACGTCGGCTACTATCCGCTGCCGAAGAACCTCCGCGCGAACTGAGCGGAGACACAACGGCGCGCCGCCCCGGCGGCGCGCCATGACCGCGTCCCACGCGGTCGGCACAAAGGGCGGAGGCGTTTGTCACCGTAAAGTCGGTTGGTGCGACGCCTCCGCCCCGTCTAGCCTGCGCCCGTCGGTCCATCCGTCTTCCGCCGAAGTCCCCAACCCTCTCCTCGCTTGCCGCACCGCTACGCCAACGCCGCGAAACGTCCCTCGGGCTGGATGGGCATCCACCGCGGCCACAACGCCCGGCCGCTCGAATGGATCGCCGAGAAGTTCATCTTCGCCGTGAGCCTCTCGGCCATCGCGATGGTCTTCCTCATCTTCCTGTTCGTCGGCCGCGAGGCCCTTCCGGTGTTCCTCGGCGACACCGACAGCGCGCTGGTCCAGACGGTCATCCCGTCCAAGGACATGGAGAAGACCGCTCCGGATCGGTTGGCTCGGTACCTCGGCATGAGCGTCTCCGAGCTCAAGACAAAGGACGCCGACACCCTCCGCACGATGATGGAGATCCGCGAAGAGGCCGCCAACGAGGTCCCCGCCGCGGTCCGGGACGACAAGGACGCCAAGGTCGACACGACGGAGTGGAGGTATCTGCTGAAGCCGCACCAGTGGACCGGGTACCCGAAGCCCGAGTACATCTGGCAACCCGTCAGCTCGATCCATAAGTACAATCTCGTCCCGCTCGTCATCGGCAGCCTGAAGACCACCTTGGTCGGACTCGCTTTCGCCGTGCCGCTTTCCCTCGCTGCGGCGCTCTACGTGTCGCAGCTGGCGCCGCCGAGCTGGAAGGAATGGATCAAGCCGGGGATCGAGTTCTTGTCGGGCATCCCGTCCGTCGTGCTCGGCGCCTTCGCCTTCTTGGTGCTGGCGGGTTTCCTCCAAGATATCTTCGGCTACCGGTACCGGTTGAACGCGTTCGTCGCCGGCATCGCTCTCGGCCTCACCGCCGTGCCGCTCATCTTCTCGATCGCCGAGGACGCCCTCACCAGCGTTCCCCGGAGCTACGTGCAGGCGGCCCTCGCCTTGGGCGCGTCGAAATGGCAGACCGCCTGGCAGGTCGTGCTGCCGGCCGCGGCGCCGGGCGTGTTCGCGGCGATCGTGCTGGGGTTCGGTCGGTGCATCGGCGAGACGATGGTCGTGCTCATCGCCAGCGGCAACGCGAGCGTCGTCTCGTGGGACATCTTCGATTCCACCCGCAGCCTCACCGCCACCATCGCGGCGGAGATGGCCGAGGCGGTCAACGGCGGCCACCACTACCGCGTGCTCTTCATGCTCGGCACGCTGCTGTTCGCCGTGACGTTCACGACCAACCTGCTCGGCGACGCCGTGATGCAACGCCTCAAGAAGCAACGCTGAGGCCCGCGCCCGACCCGCCATGAGCAACCCGTCTCCCTCCGCCTCCGCCGCTCGCCGGTTCGACCGCAAACGGCCCGATATCGCGTCAGGCCTGTTCACCGGCCTGACCGGCCTCGCGACCTTCGGCATCCTCGCCATCCTAGCGACGATCCTGGGCAACATCCTCTACCACGGCCTGCCGGGCCTCTCCTGGCGGTTCGTGTCCACCATCCCGCGCAAGGACATGTTCGAGCCGGAATCCGCGGCGGTGCTGTCGATGATCGTGGGCACGTCGATCCGGGTGATGGTCATGACGATCTTCGTCATCCCCATCGGCGTGATCACCGCGGTGTACCTCACCGAGTACGCCGCGAGCGGTTCCAGCTATACCCGCATCATCCGAGTCGCCATCGCCAACCTGGCCGGCGTGCCTTCGATCGTGTTCGGTCTGTTCGGCCTCGGGTTCTTCATCAATTTCATCGGCAAGAACCTCGACCTGCTCACCCACCAGTCGGGTCCGCTGTTCGGCAAACCCACCGTTCTTTGGGCCTCGCTCACATTGGCCGTGATGACCATGCCGGTCGTCATCGTCGCGACGGAGGAGGCGCTCAAGGCGATCCCGCCGGGTTTGCGCGAGGCCAGCCTCGCCCTCGGCGCGACGAAGCTGGAGACCATCCTCAAGATCGTCCTGCCGAACGCGCTCCCGGGCATCCTCACCGGCGCGATCCTGGCCGTCAGCCGCGCGGCCGGCGAGGTCGCCCCGATCCTCTTCACCGGCGTCGCCTACTACATGGCCGACCTGCCCGGCAAGCTGACCGACCAGTTCATGGACCTCGGCTACCACGCCTTCGTGCTCAGCACGCAGTCGGACAACATCGAGAAGACCCGGCCGATCCTCTACGCGACCGTGCTCGTGCTGCTGATGCTCACCTTCTCGCTCAACGCCATCGGGATCATCGTCCGCGCCCGCATCCGCAAGGCGATGCGCGCCGGGCATTGAGCCGGATCCCGAGCCCCGACCGACCCGCGCGAAGCCCGAACCGATCCTTCGACCGATCCAAGACCGTCCTGCAGTTCCTAGGGCCGCCATCACCCTGCCCACCGATCCCGTCGACCTCGTCACGCCTCCGGGCCTGTTGTCGGCGGCACCGCTCATCGAGACGAAGAACGTCGAGCTCTTCTACGGATCATCGCGGGCCTTGAAGGGCATCGACATCACCATCAAGGAGAAGCTGGTCACCGCCTTCATCGGACCGTCCGGCTGCGGCAAATCGACGTTCCTCCGTTGCTTCAACCGGATGAACGACCTCATCGACAACGTCCGCATCACCGGCCAGTGCCTGATCGGCGGCGAGGACATCTACGCGAAGGACGTCGACGTCATCGAGCTGCGCAAACGGGTCGGCATGGTCTTCCAGCGCAGCAACCCCTTCCCGAAGTCAATCTACGACAACATCGCCTACGGCCTCCGGTTGCACGGCACGAAGGACAAGTCGGAGATCGACGGCATCGTGGAGAGCTCCCTCCGAGGCGCGGCGCTCTGGGACGAGGTCAAGGACCGCCTCCACAGCAGCGCGCTCGGGCTCTCCGGCGGCCAGCAGCAGCGCCTCTGCATCGCCCGCGCCATCGCCATCCGCCCCGAGATCATCCTGATGGACGAGCCGGCCAGCGCGCTCGACCCGATCGCGACGGTCAAGATCGAGGAGCTGATCCTCGAGCTCAAAAAGGAGTTCACCATCGTCATCGTCACCCACAACATGCAGCAGGCGACGCGCATCTCCGACTACACCGCGTTCTTCTACATCGGCGAGCTCATCGAGTACGATCTCACGACCAAGATCTTCACCAACCCCGCCAAGAAACAGACCGAGGACTACGTCACCGGGCGCTTCGGCTGAGCCTCGTCCGGACACCCCTTCCACTTCCCAGATCCCATCACGCATGACCCATTTCGAATCCGAGCTCGCCGCCCTCAAACAGAAGCTCCTGCTGATGGCGAGCCACGCCGAGTCCGCGGTGAACAACGCCATCAAGGCGTTGGTGGACCGCGACGACGACCTGGCGCGGAAGGTGGCCGAGGACGACGACAAGATCGACCACCTCGAGCAGGAGGTCGACGCCGCGTGCATCGCACTGCTGGCCAAGGCGCCGCTCGCCACCCAGCTGCGCCTGATCACCAGCGCGATGAAGATCGCCCGCGACCTCGAGCGCGTGGGCGACGAGGCGACCACCATCGCCCGCCGCTCGCTCGACCTGTCCCAGGAGCCGCAGCTCAAGCCGTACGTGGACATCCCGCGCATGGCCACGATGGCGATGGCGATGCTCAACGACGCCTTGGGCGCGTTCGTCAACGGCGACACCGCGCGCGCCCGGGCGGTGATCCCGCGGGACAAGGACGTCGACCAGCTCAACAAGCAGCTCTACCGCGAGCTCGCGAGCTTCATGATCGAGAAGCCGACGACCATCACCCGCTGCCTGAACCTGATGACCATCAGCAAGGCGCTCGAGCGGATCGCCGACCACGCCAAGAACGTCGCCGAGGACGTCGTGTTCCTCTACGAGGCCCGCGACATCCGCCACCTCGGCGCGACGGCCGCCTGAAGAGGGCATCCGACGGGACCGTTCCGTGGAAGGCCGCCGAGTATTCTCGGCGGCCTTTCTCGTTCCGGGAGAAGGACCGGCGGACAGCGGAACGAAGGCAGACGACTGCCTTCTCACGCGGTCCTGCGGTGGTACCACCACCACTCCGCCATCAGCACGGCGAGCGCGGCAACGGCGAACCAGCGCCACCACTCGAGGTCCGCGCGCTTCATCGTGGTGGCCGCGACCGCGCCGTGCCGGCCGAGGCTCAGCTCGCCGCGCGGGGCGATGGCGCTCTCGGTGGCATCGAGCAGGTTCGCGCAGAAGGCCAGCTGGTTCGTGCCGAGCGCCACGCGATAGGTGCCTTGCCGTGAGGTCTCGCCGAAGACGAGCTCGCGAGCCTGCGGGCCGAGCGGGACCTCGGTGACCTTGCCGTCCGGTGAGACGACCTTCGCCGAGGCGTGCTGGCCGAGGTCGCCCAACGGCAGGCGGAAGGCGTCGCCCGCATGGATGAGGAACTGCCCGGCCTTCGCCGTGGCCGGGTTGAGCCAATCCACGGCGTTGGCGATGAAGATCGGGAAGCTGACGCGCAACGGCCAGGTGCTCTGCAGCGTGTCGAATCCGATCCACACCACGCGCTGGCGTCCGATCTCCCCCGAGACCACCAGCGGCGACGTCGGCGAATCGACCAGCGAGACGCCCCAGGTCGGCGCCTTGACCGCGAGGGCCGAAGCGATCTGCACGTTGTCGAAGCTGACGAAGCGCAGCAGCGGATGCGTGTTGCGCCAATCCACGATGCCCGGGGCCTCCATCTCCCCGATGCCGCCCTCGAACCAGTTCGTCGCCGCGACGTGGATCGCCAGGACGTTGCCCGAGGGCCATACGGCGGGCGCGATGTCGTCGAGCACCACCAGATCGGGCTTCGCCTCCGGATCGGTGAGGTCGGTCGCGGTGGACAGCTCGACGTTGGGCGCCGACGCGGCGAGCGCCTTCTCCAAGAAGCGGTTGCCCTTGGTGACGAGCAACACCTTGGCCGGCCGCGGCAACAGGCTGACGATGCTCGCCTGGTCGTCGGCCGGCAGGTCGTCCTTCGCGGTGAGACGGACCGTGAAGACGCCGTCGTGGTCCTGGGCGGCCACGAAAGCGACC
>CANGMH010000152.1 GCA_947454005.1 Verrucomicrobiota bacterium | reverse complement strand
TCGCGGCCGGGGTGTAGACGTCGGGGAACGAATTGGGCGCCTGGATCAGCTGGCGCGCGATGAAGCGGCCGGGGACGCATCCCGCGCCGATTCCGGCGAGCAGGAGGAGGAGCGGGATGAGGGAACGGCGGTCCATGGCGACGGGCGCGATCATCCTCCCGGGCGCGTTCCCGCCAACCGGAATCGCGCCGCCGGGCGTCCCGTGCCGCGGCGGCAATTCCGTTTGAATCTCGTCGCCCCGGTGCGCTTCATCCATTGGTCGCCATGAAGCACCGTCTCTTCTCCGCCATCCCGTTCGCCATCGCCGTGTGCGCCGCCTCGTGCCTCTCCGCCGAGGTGCCGCTCGGCAAGGACGGGCATCCGCTGAACCTCGGTTTCGAGACCGGCGACCTCCGCGACTGGACCGCGACCGGGACGGCGTTCGAAGGACAACCGGTGAAAGGCGACCTGCCCAAGGCGCGTCGCGCCGACATGAGCTCGCACCTCGTCGGAGAACACTGGATCGGCGGCTACGAGAAGGTGGGCGACGATCCGAAAGGCACGCTGACGTCCGTCCCGTTCAAGGTGACCCGGCCGTGGGCGAGCTTCCGTTTCGCGGCCGGCGCCTGGCCCGAGACGCGGGTCGAGCTCGTGGACGCGGCGACGGGGACCGTGTTCTTCAAGATGAGCGGAGTGGAGAGCGAGACGCTCCGGCCGGTCGCGGCGGACCTCCGGGACCGCGTCGGCAAAGAGATCTTCATCCGCCTCGTCGACGACCGTTCCGGCCACTGGGGACATGTGAACTTCGACGACTTCCAGTTCCACGCGGCGCGGCCGACGTTCCCCGACGAGTACACCCTCGCCGACGCGCAGAAGAACGTCCCGCCGCCGGCCGATTCGGTGCTCTTCGCCGGTCTTTCGCCCCAGGAGGCCGTCGCCAAGGCCACGCTCCCCGCGGGCTTCAAGATGCATCTCTTCGCCGGCGAGCCCGATGTGAAGCAGCCGATCGCCTTCTGCGACGACGACCGCGGCCGCCTCTGGGTCGTCGAGGGCTACACCTATCCGAAGCGCGTCGGCACGCCGCCGAAGGACGGCACCGACGAGGCGAAGACGAAGGACATCCTCGGCGGCAAGGACCGCTTGGTCGTGTTCGAGGACACCGACGGCGACCACAAGTTCGACAAGCGCACCGTGGTGCTCGAAGGGCTCAACCTCGTCTCCGGCATCGAGCACGGCTTCGGCGGTGTCTTCATCGGCGCGGCGCCTTACCTGATGTTCTTGCCCATCATCGACGGCGACGCGCCGCGACCGGCCGGTCCGCCGCAGGTCCTGCTCGACGGCTGGAACTATTCTGCCGACACGCACGAGACGTTGAACACGTTCAACTGGGGCCCCGACGGTTGGCTCTACGGCTGCCACGGCGTCTTCTGCCCGTCCCACGTCGGCAAGCCCGGCGCGCCCGAATCCGAGCGCCAGTGGATGGACGCCGGCGTGTGGCGGTACCATCCGACCAAGCGCGTGTTCGAGGTGTTCGCCGAGGGCACGAGCAATCCGTGGGGCGTGGATTTCGACGCGGACGGACAATGCTGGATCGAGGCCTGCGTCATCCCGCACCTGTTCCACATGATCCAGGGCGGACGCTACGAGCGGCAAGGCGGCGAGCACTTCACCGTCGGCGCCGAGGAGACCGCGCGGAACGCCAAGCACCGCCAATCCGGCAGCCGGAAACCGGTCTTCCCCTACGTCTACGAGGACATCACGACCGTGGCCGACCACCGCCACTACGCGGGCAACCAAGGTCCGCACGCCGGCAACGGCCGCAGCGACGCCGCCGGCGGCGGCCACGCCCACGCGGGCATGATGGTGTACCTCGGCACGAGCTGGCCCGAGCAGTACCGCGGCGGCCTGTTCATGGGGAACATCCACGGACAGCGCCTGAACATGGACGTGCCCGTGCGGTCCGGATCCGGTTACATCGGCAAGCACGGCGCGGATTTCCTCAACTTCAACGACACCTGGAGCCAGACGCTGAACCAGCGGTACGACGCCGACGGGTCGGTCTACGTCATCGATTGGTACGACAAGAACCAGTGCCACCATGGCCGCGAGGACGGCCACGACCGCAGCAACGGACGCATCTACAAGGTCGTCCACGGCGACCAGCCCAAGACCAAGGTGGACCTCGCCACGCTCGGCGACGGCGAGCTGGTGAAGCTCGTGCCCTCGAAGAACGAGTGGATGAGCCGGCACGCGCGGCGGCTGCTCGCCGAACGCGCCGCGGCCGGCAAGCTGTCCGGCGCCGCGCGCGAGGAGATCCGCGAGCTCATGCTGGCGGGCCGCGACACGTGGTCGACGCTCCGCGGCATCTGGGCGATGCACGTCACCGGCGGCATCGCGTTCGAGGACATCGGCCAGCTGGTGCAGAACGGCGACGAACAAGCCCGCGGCTGGGCGATCCAATCGGCCACCGAGGCCGCGCCCTACCGGACCGCGGAGCACTGGGCCGAGGACAACGTCCGCGGCGCCCTCGACGCGTTGGCTGGCATCGCCGCCGCGGAGACCTCGCCGGTCGTCCGCCGCCAGATCGCCTCGGCCGCGCAGCGCCTGCCCGCCGCCAGCCGCAAGGCCATCCTCACCGCCCTCGTCTCGCACGGCGAGGACGTCGGCGACCACAACCTACCGTTGCTCTACTGGTACGCGGCGGAGGGCGCCGTCGCGACGGACCCCGCTTTTGGCCTGGATCTCCTGCGTTCCTGCAAGATCCCCAAGGTCCGCGAGTTCATCGCGCGCCGCCTCGCCACCGCCAGCCTCGCTTCCGCCCGATGAAACGTCTCCTTGCCCTCTGCTTCCTTTGCGTGACGGCCGTCCTGCCGCTCCGCGCCGCCGATTCGTTGCCGCAGCTCGCCCATATCCTCCGCGAGTCGGACGACGCGCAGCTCCAGCTCGACATCCTCCGCGGTCTCGGCGCGGCGCTGAAAGGCCGTCGCACGGCGCCGATGCCCGCGGGCTGGGGGGCCGTCGAGACCAAGCTCACCGCCAGTTCCGATGCCGAGGTCCGCACGCTCGCGCAGACGCTCTCGCTCACCTTCGGCAGCCCGCGCGCGAAGGCCGCCCTTCGCGCGACCGCGGCCGATGTCGCGGCCGATGCCGGTGCCCGGCGCACGGCGCTGGAATCGTTGCTCGGCATCCGCGACCCGGAGCTGCCGCCGGTCCTCCAGAAGCTCGTCGCCGATCCCGCCGTGCGCGGCACCGCCTTGCGCGGTCTCGCCACCTACGACGATGCCGCCACTCCGGCCGCGGTGCTCGGTGCCTACGCTTCGTACGCCGGAGCGGAGAAGCGCGACGCCTTGAACACCCTCGCCTCGCGGACCGCCTTCGCGAAGCCGCTGCTCGCCGCGGTCGCCGACGGCAAGGTCGCCAAGACCGACCTCACGGCCGACCTCGTCCGCCAGCTCCGCAACCTCAAGGACGACGGCATCAAGGCCCGGCTCACCGAGCTCTGGGGCGTGATGCAGGAGACGAGCCCCGACATGCAGAAAGAGGTGGAGCGCGTGACGCGTCTCTATTGGGCGGGCGGTTCCACGCCGGGCGTCGCGCCGCGCGGACGCGTGGTCTTCAACAAGGTCTGCGCCCAGTGCCACACCTTGTTCGACAGCGGCGGACACGTCGGCCCCGACATCACCGGCGCGAACCGCGGCGACCTCGATTATCTGCTGCAGAACATCCTCTTCCCGAACGCGGTCATCCCGAACGAATACCGCGCCACCACCGTGGAGACGAAGGACGACCGCGTCATCACCGGCATCGTGAAGGAGCAGACCGCCGCGGCGCTCTCCGTCCAGACCGCTAACGAGCTGGTGACCATCCCGCGCGCCGAGGTGAAGAGCACGTCCACGAGCGACCAATCGCTCATGCCGGAAGGCCTCATCTCCCAGCTCAAGGAGCAGGAGATCCGCGACCTGCTCTACTACTTGAGTCGCCCCGGCCAGGTGGCGTTGCCGCAATGAGCACGGCGACCTCGCCGGGACCGGTCTGAGGTGCCTCGGTCCGCGGCGCTGTTTCCCGCCTTCATCCCGCTTCCTTCCGCGTCCATCCTCCGGCCGTGCCGCGGGTCATCCTCCATCTCGACATGGACGCCTTCTACGCGTCCGTGGAGCAGCGCGACCGTCCGGAACTGCGCGGGCTGCCGGTGATCGTGGGCGGTTCCAGCGAACAGCGCGGCGTCGTCTGCGCGGCGAGCTACGAGGCGCGGAAGTTCGGCGTGCGCTCCGCCATGCCCAGCCGGATCGCCGCCCGGTTGTGCCCGCTCGGCGTCTTCATCCGGCCTCGCATGGACGCCTACCGCGACGAATCGCGCGCCATATTCCGGCTCGTTGCGGAGACGGGCGTGGTGGTCGAACAGGTCTCGGTCGACGAGGCGTATCTGGAGGCCACGGCGATCGTGGGGACGTCCGGCGAAGACGGTGGGGAAGGGGTCCTGCGCGCGGCCGTGCCCATCGCCGAGTGGCTGCGCGCGGAGATCCGGTCGCAGCGCGGCCTGACGGCCAGCATCGGCGTCGCGTCGAACAAGCTGCTCGCCAAGCTGGGCAGCGACTTCAAGAAGCCCGACGGCCTCACCCTCATCACCGAGCGCGACAAGGCGGCCTTTCTCCGGCCGTTGCCCTGCCGCGCGCTGCACGGCGTCGGCGCCGTCACCGCCGAGGTCCTGGCCAAGGCGGGTCTCAACACCGTCGGCGACCTCCAGGACCATCCGGGCGACCTGCGTGCGCTGGTCGGTTCGTTCGGGCCGGTGCTCAAGCGTTTCGCGTTCGGCGAGGACGACCGACCGCTCGAGCTCGGCGACGAGGTGAAGAGCATCAGCAGCGAGACGACCTTCGACCGCGACACGGCGGACCGTCCGGAACTGCGCGCCTGCCTGCGCGACCAAGCGGCGGAGATCGCCGGGAAGCTCCGGCGCCGCCGGCTCGGCGCGCGCACCGTGCAGGTGAAGGTCCGCTACGGCGACTTCACCACGCTCACCCGGCAGATCTCGGTGGAGGAGCCGTTGACCGATGCCAAGGAGATCTACCGGTTCGGCTGCTGGTTGTTGGCGAGGGAAGACCTCGTCCATCGTCCGCTGCGCCTGCTCGGGCTCGGCGTCAGCGGGCTCGGCGAGATGGCGGCGGTGCAACTCGCGTTGCCATGGGCGAAAACGTCGGGCTGAGACCGACGGGACGACCGCAGGCCTCGGCATGCCGTCGCCGGCCCGGCGCCGCGTCGGTCAGGAGAAGCGGTCGTCGGTCCAGGGATCGGCGGTGTTCGAGTAGCCGCGCACTTCCCAGAAGCCGAGGATGTCGCGGTCGAGGAAGGTGATCTCGCGGATCCACTTCGCGCCCTTCCACGCGTAGCGCTTGGGGACGATGATCCGGGCGGGGCCGCCATGTTCGCGGGGCAGGGGAGCGCCGTTCCACGAGTGCGCGATGAGCACATCGTCGTCCATCATCACGTCGAGCGGGTTGTTGGTGGAGTAGCCGTCGTAGCTCTTGAAGAAGACGTGGGTGGCGCTGTCCTTGGGCCGGACGAGGTCGGCCAACGTGAAGAACGACACGCCTTCCCACGCCATGTCGAACTGGCTCCAGGTCGTCACGCAGTGGAAATCGCTCACGTCCTTCGACTGCGGTAGCGCGAGGAAGGCATCCCAGGAGAGGGTGACCGGGTTCTCGACGTGGCCGCCGATCTTGAGCTCCCATCGGTCGGGCGCCACCTCCGGCTTCACGCCGAGGTCGAGCACCGGGAAGTTCTCGACCTGGCGTTGTCCCGGGGGCAGCCGGTCGGACGATCGGACGGTCGGCTTGGCGAGGCCGGATTGCTTGCGGGCCCAGCGTTCTTTGGCCGCGATGTAGGCTTCTTTCACCGCCGCGAAGTGTGGCGGCGGACCGCGGGAACGCAAGACGACCGAAATAAGGCTTGCACCGGATTTGGCGGACCGTTAACTACGCCGCTCCTTTAAGACGAAAGGCAAAATTTTATGGCTCGTATCTGTCCTATCTCCGGCAAGCGCCCCATCAAGGGCAACCACATCTGGCGCTCCGGTAAGGCGAAGAAAAAAGGCGGCATCGGTACCCACGTGACCGCCATCACCAAGCGCCGGTTCTTCCCGAACCTGCAGAAGGTGAAGGTCCTCCTGCCCAACGGCCAGGTGAAGCGCATCCGCGTCGCGGTGAGCGTCATCAAGAAGGGCCAGCTCAAGCTGGCGCCGCTGCGCACGTGGAAGAAGCCCGAGGCGAAGGCGGCCTGAGCCGTCGACATCGGTCTCCAAAGAAGGCGCAGTCCTTGAAGGGCTGTGCCTTTTTTCGTGCCTCCGGACGGATGGCCGACCGGGATGCCTCCCTCGGCACCGCGGTTGCGGCCCCTTGGTCCTGCCCGTAGCCTGCGCCCATGGTCCACGACCCGTCCCATGATGCGCTGCTCCAGAAAGTCTGGGACGGCGGACGCATCGACCGCGCCGAGGCATCGCGTCTTTGGCAGCTCCCGCTCGGTGAGCTCGGCGCGCTGGCCGACCGACGCCGGCGACTGGTGAAGGCCCCGGCCTTCGGCGGCCGCGGCGCCGAGATCGTCACCTACATCGTCGACCGCAACGTCAACTACACCAACGTCTGCGACGTCTACTGCAAGTTCTGCGCGTTCTGGCGCACCGAGAAGGACGCCGACAGCTACGTCATCACCCTCGACGAGCTGGACCGCAAGATCGAGGAGACCATCGCCCTCGGCGGCACGCAGATGCTGATGCAGGGCGGCCACCATCCGAAGCTCACCAAGCAGTGGTACCTCGACCTGCTCGGCCACGTGCGCGCGAAGTTCCCGGGCTTCAACGTCCACGGCTTCAGCCCGAGCGAGTTCATCCATTTCCAGGAGGTCTTCGGCGAACCGGTCGAGCAGATCCTCCGCGATTTCGTGGCCGCCGGTTACGGGTCGTTGCCCGGCGGCGGCGGCGAGATCCTCGTGGACCGCGTGCGCAAGAAGATCTCGCCGCTCAAGGCGGACACCGCCGAATGGATGGGCGTGATGGATGTCGCGCACCGCCTCGGCCTGGCCAGCACGGCGACGATGATGTTCGGCCACGTCGAGACCCTCGATGAGCGCATCGAGCACCTGGAGGTCGTCCGCGCGCAGCAGGACCGGTCGCTGGCCCGGATGCGGGAGACGCGGAGCGGGCTGTGGGACGCCGGAGCGTCGCCCATCCAGCAGGCCGCGGCCTATGCCGGGGCTCTGGAGAACGGCACTGTGGACGGCGGCGCGTTCACCGCGTTCATCTGCTGGACCTTCCAACCGGAGAACACGGTGCTCAAGGCCCCGACGGTCGGCGCCCACGAGTACCTGCGGATGCAGGCCCTCGGCCGGATCTACTTGGACAACATCCCGAACATCCAGAGCTCATGGGTCACCCAGGGCCAGGAGATCGGCCAGGTCGCGCTCACCTACGGGGCGAACGACCTCGGCTCGATCATGATCGAGGAGAACGTGGTGAGCAGCGCCGGCACGACCTTCCGCATGGGCGTCGCGGACATGAAGCGTCTCATCGCCGACCTCGGCCACGAGCCGCGCCAACGCGACAACTGGTATCGGTCGGTGGGACCCGAAGCGAAACCCTGAGCAACATGCCGGCCGGGTCCGACGCGCTGCCGTGCGTCCTGTCTGGCTGCCGCGGCAACCACCTCCTGAAGCCTGCGCCACGGTTCTGCTGCGCCCATATCCGAGTCCGGATTGGAGGCAGGTGCAAGATGCCGGTCTGTCACCAAAAAGCCCCGCCGAAGAGGCGGGGCGGGTGCGTGGAAAGAGGGGGGTGGTTGCAGGCTCAGTGGGTGTGGCGGCGCCGCCACGCGCCGTAGGCCACCAGCGCCAGTCCGGCCGCGGCCGCAGATTCGCCGGGCTCGGGCACGGCCGCCGGGGCCGGCGTGAGCAGGAAGCCGTGGGTTTCGCCCGATGGATTGGTCCCGAAGCCGACGATCAGGCCGTCGTCGTTGACGCCCGTGGCTTGGCTGAGCAGCCAACCCGGTGAATCCGAGACGGCTGTGTTCAGGTCCGTCATGAACCCGCCCACGGAAACGAAGGCGTGGCGGGCGGAGGTGCCGGGAACCTCCGTCCAACCGACCACCGTGCCAATGCCGTTGATGCCCAAGGCGGAACTGTCACCGCTCGTGATCAAGGAGCCGAGGTCGGTCATCACCCCGCCGCTGTAGCTGAAGGCGTGGATGGCCAAGCCGATGCCGGACCCGACCCCATACTGGGCTCTGCCCACGATCGTGCCGGCGGCATTGATGGCCAGAGCCTCGCTGAAGACACCGCCGAAGGTGCCGAGATCGGTCATCACGCCGCTGCTGTAGCTAAAACCGTGGTGCGAGCTGGCGCTGGAGCCGGACCAGCCGATTATCGTGCCGGCGTCGTTGATGCCGTAGGCGGAACTGCTGGTGTTGCCCGGCAAGGTTCCCAAGCTGGTCATGACACCGCCGCTGTAACTGAAGGCGCGGACGGTGGAACTGCCATTGCTGATCTTGGAGTCGCCGACCGCCGTGCCGGCGGAGTTGATGCCGCGCGCCACGCTGAAATTGCCGCCCAAGGTGCCGAGGTCGGTCAACGTGCCGCCGCTGTTGCTGAAGGCATGGTTGCCATTGCCAGCGCCGAGGTCGGTCTGGCCGACCACCTCACCGAGGGAGTTGATGCCGTAGCCGCGGATATGGCTGTCATCCCCATATAGGTTGCCGATATCGGTCATCACGCCACCGCTGTAGGTGAAGGCATGGTTGGCGCTAAAGCCGACGGCGTCGCCGTTGGTGTCGGTGGTAAGGAGGCCCGTCGATTCGCCGACGATGGTGCCGCTGGCGTTGATGCCATAGGCGGAACTGCTCGGACCTCCGAAGGTGCCCAGGTCGGTGAGCGTGTAGCTCGGAGCGGCTAAGGCGGCGCAGGGCAGGAGACCGATGGCCGGCAGCAGCCAAGCAGGAAGGCGGTTCGACAGATTGGTCATTTTGGCGGGGTATTTCGTCGGCAGTTGTGATCGGTGAAATGATCAGGGTCAATGCCGCAGGTTTGGCGTCGGCAGCCATTCCGTCATTTCTTCAGATACTCCGCCAGCCAAGCGAAGATGGTCTGATGCCAGAGCTCGCTGTTCTGCGGCTTGAGCACCCAGTGGCCCTCGTCGGGGAAGTAGAGCAGCTTGGACGGCACGCCCTGCCGTTGCAGCGCGGTGAAGAGATCCAGCCCCTGCGCGATGGGCACGCGGAAATCGAGTTCGTTGTGGATGACGAGGTTCGGCGTCTTGAACTGTTTCGCGAAGCGGTGTGGCGAGTGGTCGCTGAACTTCGGGTTCTCCCACGGCAGACCGTGGTCCCATTCATCGAACCAAAGCTCTTCTGTCGTGCCGTACATGGTGTCGAAGTTGTACACGCCGCAATGGGTGACCAGCGTCTTGAACTTGTCCGTGTGGCCCTGGAACCAGTTCATCATGTAGCCGCCGAACGATGCGCCGGCGGACGCCATCCGGGTCGTGTCCACGTACGGCTGCTTCTCCAGGTGCGCGAGGC